>DASWQK010000385.1:0-8455 GCA_036403735.1 Pyrinomonadaceae bacterium | reverse complement strand
AAGGCCGCAACGAAGCGGAAATAGCATCTGAAACCGATTTCGCGGATTTCGGACTATTGCTGACGACTGAGCCGCTGATGGGTTCGACCGTAAACGTGATTACTCCTTCAGGCACTCGAGTCGGAGTAATCCAAATCGTTCCCTAGCCAAATTAGCGACAATCATCAAAGCTCTTTTCAGGCCGTCTCCGGACGGCCTTCTTTTTTTGCTGATTAGAGTGGCACGGGGGTCCCGCCAGTGAAACACGCGCAAGATGCGGGCCAAGAAAGGTTCACGGAACGATCTTCATGAGCGTTTCGTATATTGAGCCGGACGAAGTTGAAAGGGCGAAGGTTTCGGAGACACGGAAAATGAAAGAAGCAGGCGACATTCTCAGAATAGTTGGAATCGTTTTATTGGTGCTGTTTGTGCTGGCGGTAGGCGTACCTTTGGTTCTGGCGGCGGCCGGCGTGGCGCTCGGCATTATCGGCATACTGGTCGGTTTGGCGATTGCGCTGATCAAGATCGCGATCGTGGTGGCGATTATCTATTTAATTATCGTGGGAATCCGCGCGGTGCTTCGGTGAATACCTATGCAGCTATCTCAACATAATCGACGCTGCTACTTGGCTCAGGAATCGGCAATCCATCTTCGCGCATGCCTCGCAAATGCAAGTCGATTGCTTCGCGAATTTCCTGTTCAGTTTCTTCGATGGTTTGCCCGGTAGCTACACATCCGGGCAAATCCGGCACATACGCCGCATAATTACCTTCAGCCTTTTCAATTACAATAGCGTAGCGCATATGCTTCTCCTTATCGTCTTAGTCCGGCTTGTTTAAGAATACTATTTAGAGTTCCGTGCGGTAAATCATCGTTTGGTTTTCCGGGCACAGTCATGCGCCCTTTCTTCGTTGAAGTCTGAACTGACGATGACTGCCTTCAGTGACCACCAGGTACCAGCCATCATCTTTAAGCAACCTGAGGACGTCGTGCACCTTCATCACGGACGGATTCTCTCACACATTAAACCTGAAATTAACGATATCGCCTTCATGCATGATGTAGTCCTTGCCCTCGAGTCTTAGCAATCCCTGTTCACGTGCTGTCGCATAAGATCCGGCGCGCATCAAGTCTTCGTAGCCGACAATTTCAGCCCGAATGAAACCGCGCGCGATGTCCGAATGAATCGCTCCGGCGGCGTCTTGCGCGCGCGAGTTCTGTGGAATCGTCCACGCGCGGGCTTCCTTTTCGCCGGCAGTTAAGAACGACATCAAGCCGAGCACCCGATATGCGCTCTTGATCAATTGATCGACACCGCTGCTTTGCACGCCGAGCGATTCGAGATATTCGATCCGCTCCGCGGGTGAAAGATCGACCAGGTCGGCTTCGAGTTGCGCGCAGATGACGACATACTCCGCGCCTTCTTCCGTTGCCACCGCGCGCGTCGATTTCACATGTTCATTTGCTTCCGGGTCGGCGAGCGCGGCTTCGTTAACGTTGGCCGCATAGATCGTCGGTTTCATCGTCAGCAAAAAATAATTTCGCGCAATGGTCGTTTCTTCTTCGTTCAAAGCGACACTGCGCGCCGGCTTGAACTCTTCCAACGCCGGCTGAAGTTTATCCAAAACTGCTAACTCTGCGCGCGCGGCTTTATCGCCGCCTTTGGCAGTTTTTTGCACGCGTTCGCGCCGGCGCTCAACGGTCGCCAAGTCGGCCAGCGCCAATTCAATCTGGATCGTTTCGATGTCTCGCCGCGGATCGAGCGTCTCTTCGACGTGCGGCACCAATTCGTTGTCAAAACAGCGCACGACGTGAATCATCGTGTCGGTTTCGCGAATCGCGTGCAGGAATTGATTGCCGATGCCTTCGCCCTGTGACGATCCGCGGACGAGGCCGGCGATGTCGACAAATTCAACCGTCGCCGAAACGATTTTTTCGGTCTTGACCAGTTTCGCGAGCGGCGCGAGTCTCTCATCCGGGACGGCGACCACGCCGACGTTGGGCTTGCTGGTCGAAAAAGCGTAGTTGGCGGTCACCGCCGTGGTCTGCGAAGTGACAGCGTTGAAGAGCGTCGTCTTGCCGGTGTTAGGTAAGCCTACGAATCCTGCGCGAAGCATGCTGGCAAAAATTCCTCCTGATCTACGAAATCAACACTTCAACATGGCCAAGTGTAGATGTCCAGCGCGGACGCCGAATTGTTTGTCGCAAAAACAAAAGCCGGACGAGCGGACTCGGCCGGCCTTTCATGAACATGATGAGTGTCGTGAATTAACGATCTATTTTTTGCATCGTGATCGTGGTGGTAGGATCTTTTCCGGCCGTCCGGCTGTAAGACACCCAATATCCGGCCTTGGGATAGCGCACCAATTTGTAGGCGGACCCGTCAGTCTTGATCTCAAGTTCACCGACCACGTTCTTAGGATCGGGGATTTGACTGGCGCCGCTCATAAAATCGATCGAGATTGCGTTTACGGTCTTCGCCTTGTCATAGAAGATCTGGACGGCCTGGGTATCGTTGAAAACATAAAAGTCCTGCTCGTCACCTTTGTCACGCGGGTTGCCTAATTTCTTCCGGACTTCTTCGGTGGGCATACCGATATGCACGCCCTTAAAGTCGCTAAACTGCGGGCTAGTATCCGCCACCGGTTTTTGGGCAAATGATCTCGCTGCCGAAACAGACAGGAACGCGACGGCACAAACAACGATGAGACATGACTTGATGACTCGGCTTGGAAAGCGTCTGAGGGAAACACAAAACATCTGATTCCTCCTGCGATTCGGGCCGCGTAAAAGATTTGCGCGGCGGAAGGGTGAAAGCGGCTCGCTGGTTCCAGATCGCCGCGTTTGCGAACAGACAATAAGACAAGCACTACTGCAAGTCAATACTCTTTGGCCCGTGGCTCCGGCCGATGCCCGTGAGGAGTCAAAAGTCATTGACTCAGTCGCGAATTTGGAATAGAAGCAATCGAGCGCAGTGCGATATAGCGACACTGCAAACTAACTGGACCAGGGAGAAAGTCTAATGAGGAAGCATTTCGGTGTCACACTTCTTTCTATTTTGATCGGAGCAGTCACAGCCTTCTATTTTGGTTGTGCAAGTCCGCAGAACTCTAACAGCAACACGAACGCCGTCGCGGCGCCAAGCGTGGAGCCTACGCCGGACAAAGCGGCAATCGAAGCAGAGCTAACGCGAATTGAAAACGACTGGCCGCGCATCCTGAAAGAGCGCGACGTGGCCGCAGTTCGCAAAGTCGAAGCAGACGACATCCTGCTCATCTATCCGGACGGCAGTGTCGGCAGCAAGGACCAGGACATGAAAGATATCGAGTCTGGCGCGTTGTCAGCGGACTCATGGGAGCTATCGGATCTGACGGTCAGCGTGCTCGATAGTGATTCCGCCGTCGTTCGCTTGCGCACTACTGTGAAGGGCGGAAAGTACAAAACGCCTGACGGGAAAACACAGGATGTGAGCGGCGATTTCCGATCAGTCGATACTTTCGCGCGCCGCAATGGACAATGGCAACTCGTGGCGTCGGCGACGGTGCCGGTTAGAAATCCAGGCCCAACTGCATCGCCATCGGCGACACCGAAACCATCCGCATCGCCTAAACCATCGCCGTCGCCTAAGTCATCGCCCGCGGCCAAAGCATCACCGGCGGCGGCGAGGCCGACGCCGGCAAAGCTCGGCACTCCACAAAGGAAACCGACTCCACAATGAGTGATGGCTGAATCCAGCGCGGCGATGTTTTTTGTTTTTCTTGACGCCACCTGCTTTTTTGGCATAGAAGCTCTGAACAAATCAGTTAATGAAGGAGCGCTTATGAAGAAGATTCTTGCCCTCATGTCTTTGTTAATCCTGGCGGCTGCCTGTGCGACGCAGCCCTCTGGCAACAAAGACATGCCTGCTAATGCGAATAACGCAAACAAACCGGCAGACACAAAATCAACTGGAGCTGTTTCTGAGTCTGGCATTATCGCCAAAGAAAAAGCAGCCTGGGATGTGATCAAGAAAAAAGACTGGGATGGATTCGCCAGGATGTTAGCGAGTGATTATCTCGAAGTCCTCGATGACGGTGTTCATGACAAGGCGAAAACCCTGGAATCGATTAAAGACTTTGATCTCGCCGATGTCTCATACACAGATTGGAAGATGCTGCCAATCGATAAGGACGCGGTGATCATCACTTATAGCGCGACGGTCAAAGCAAACTACAAGGGACAACCAATCCCGACGGGCCCATATCGCGAAGCCGCCGTTTATGTGAATCGCAACGGCGAATGGGTCGAGATCTTCTATCAGGAAACTCTCTCTCGGCCGCCGATGCCGTCGCCGGCGAATCCACCTAAAGCCGCGAGCAGTCCCATGGCCAAACCCGGCGAAACGGTGCCAGATCCAGTCGCGGACGAGAAGCTGGTATGGGATGCGTTCAAGAGCAGAAACTTCGACGCGTTTGCTTCTTATCTCGCAAACGACTTTATGGAGATCGAGGCCGACGCGGTTTATAACAAAGCCGGATCAGTAAAAGCTCTCAGCATGTTAGATTTCTCCAAAGGCGAATTGAGTGACTGGAAAACACTGAAGCTCGATGATGACGCTTCCATCGTCACTTACCTGGCGAAGATTCCGGGATTTCCTACTGAATACCATTCTTCCATTTGGGCAAACCGCAATGGAAAATGGCAGGGACTGTTTCATATGGGAACGCCTGCTGAAGCCCCAGCGGAAAAGAAGTAAATCTCCAACGCAGAAGGGCGGCGATTTCACGATCGCTGCCCTTCGTTTTGTCTGCGTTAGTTCTCTTTAAGACCAAACACCGGGAATTCGCGTTGAGCACTTCGGACATTGACCGTCGCTGGTGACTCTCATCTGCCGGATCAGATAACCGTAACGCTCAACTAACAATTCATCGCAGTGGGGACAGTAGGTGTTCTCCCACCGCCCAACGCGGCCCGGCAAATTTCCCGCGTAGACGTAACGCAAACCTGCGTCGCGACCAATCTCGCAGGCGCGCACCAATTGCTCAGCGGTCGTGTTCGCATTGTCCTGCATGTGATAGTCCTGATGAAAAGCGGTGACGTGCCAGGGAATGTCCGGCGAAACTGACGCGATGAAGTCTGCCGCGCGTTTTAGTTCATCCTCCGAATCGTTGAAGCCCGGAATGACGAGCGTCACGATCTCTTCCCAGAAACCGCGCTCATGGACCATCTTCACGGTATCCAGGATGTTATCGACTACGCCGCCAAGCTGCCGGTAATTTCGATCGTTCATCGATTTCAAATCGATCTTGTAGCAATCCGTCCAGGGCCGCAGATAGTCGAGCACTTGCGGAGTCGCGTTGCCGTTTGAAATGAACGCGGTACGAAACCCTTCGGGCCGGGCCTTGCGAAATACTTCGACCGCCCATTCGGCGGTGATTAGCGGTTCGTTGTAACTCGACCCGACCATTGATGCGCCGTACGCTTTCGCCATTGCCACCAGGCGATCGACCGTCACGACCTGAGGCGGCGACACTGCCGCATCGTCGCGCAGTGCCTGTGACGTCAACCAATTCTGACAATACGCGCAGTGCAAGTCGCAGCCGAGCATGCCGAAAGTCAGCGTGTCCGATCCCGGCAGGCAATGAAAGAAGGGTTTCTTCTCAGTCGGATCGCAAGCCAGCGCCGCCACATAATTCGCCGGCACGCGCAGATGCCCACCTTCGTTGAAGCGAACTTTGCAAATGCCGCGCTTGCCTTCTTTGATGAGACAGCGATGGCCACACGCATAGCATTTGAGCGCGTTGCCGGCGAGATGCTCGGTCAGTTCAGACGCGCCTTCCGCGGTCATCTCGTCCAGAACTTCAGCAAGTGAAGCAGTTGTGGCAGTGAGTGGCATAATTCGTAATGCGCAAATTCCGATGAGGAATTATACTCTTTGGATGCAGGAGAATCGTTTTCAACTGCCTAACGAGTCTGGACGACACTCATGTTAAGATATCGAGGGTGACAACAAAATGAACGTCGTAATTGAAGAACAAGCTATTGCGGAGCTGCCCATCAACATCGATCCAGAAATCATGAGTGGCACACCTGTGTTCGCCGGAACGCGAGTGCCGGTTGACGCGCTAACTAATAACCTGGCGGACGGTGTTTCGCTTGATGAATTCCTCGAGAACTTTCCATCCGTATCTCGAGAACAAGCGCTCGCGATAATTAAGTTTCCCCTGGTGTCGATAAATAGACTGGCCTACAAAAGGTGAGAGTTCTCCTTGATGAAGGTGTGCCCGATATCATTCAGAAGCACCTTAAACATCTCTCCATTGCAACTGTTCAAGAATTAGGTTGGCGAGGCATTAGAAACGGTAACCTACTGGATTTGATGGTTGGTCGTTTTCAATTGCTCATAAGGACCGACAAAAACCTCCCTTTTCAGCAGAACTTATTCAAACGACAAATCTCAGTAATCGGCCTTCCCTCAAACCGCATTAGAATTCTCAAGCGACTCATGCCGCGAATTGCTCTCGCTATAGATACAATTCGGCCTGGTGAGTCCGTACAATTGTCCGACGAAGATGAGATTGGGCAATGATTATCGAAGAAATCACTGTCACTGCTTTTCATCAACACACTCGCATCGTCGGCTGCGAGAAAACGAAGCGCGCGATCTGTATCGATCCCGGTGACGATTCCGAGAGCATCGTTGCAGCCATCGACAAACATGGTTTTGAATTACAGGCGATTGCCTGCACGCACGCGCACATGGACCATATCGGCGGGGTTGCCGGGCTGAAGAAACGAAAGCCCGGCGCGCACGTCATCATCCACCCGGCTGACGAACCGATTTACGATCAATTACCAAATCAGCCGGCCTGGATTGGCATCCCGCGTTCACAATGGACTGAGTATGGCTTTGAATATGAACCACCACCGAAGCCTGACGAGCATTGGCGTGACGGTCAGATTTACGAAGTCGGCGAACTGAATTTCAAAGTGATCCATTGCCCGGGTCACACGCCGGGACATGTTGTGCTGTTTGAACCAGGCGAGAAAAAAGTGTTTGTCGGCGATTGTCTGTTCGCCGGCTCGATCGGCCGCACTGATTTACCCGGCGGATCGACTGAGCAATTAATGGATTCGCTCTTCAACAAAATCCTGCCGCTCGGGGATGAGGTGGAAGTTTATTCGGGCCATGGGCCAACGACTACGATCGGCGCCGAACGCCGCACGAATCCGTTTCTCACGGGCGCGTATTCGATTGGCAGCAGTGGAAGGTTTTAGTGGTGCGACGCGGACCAGAGAAACTCACCACAAAGTCACAAAGGGCACCACGACTTAATCACTTAATCTTTTAGTGTCCTTTGTGTCTTGGTGGTGAACTATTCTGCTTAATCCTTCTCCAAAATCACTTCAGCAATCGCATGTTCAGTTGTGTGTGCGATCGAAAGATGTGCTCTCGTGGCTCCGGTTTGTTCATACAACTCGCGCGCTCGGCCATGGAATGAAATGACGGGCGCGCCCGAATTTTTCGCTGAGACTTCGACGTCCTGCCAGCTGATGCCCCCGCTCCAGCCCGTTTGCAGAGCTTTCAGCGCGGCTTCTTTTGCCGCGAAACGCGCGGCATAATGTTGGGCAGCCGCGGCGCCACGCGATTCACAGTAAGCCCGCTCGGCGTCAGTGAAGACGCGTTGAGCAAACCGCGGCGTACGCTCGATAGTTTCACGGACGCGGCCGACTTCGATAATGTCAACTCCGATTGAAATGATCACAGATGAAAACGATCTCCAAAGTGCCGGATTTTACTGGCGCGAACGCGACGGCGTGCGCGCGTTGATTTGCGCGCCACTGGAACGGGACGGTTTCGCTAATGCATTTTCAACTCGCCTGGGCGGTGTCAGTCCGATGCCTGAGCAGGCTTTGAATCTGGCCGGCTTCAACGAAGACGAGGCGGAAAATATTTATGAAAATCGCCGGCGCTTTCTCAAACTCTTTGATGGCGACTGGCTCCTGACCGGCTGTTGGCAAATGCACGGGTTTGATGTGCGCGTGGTTCATTCGGCAGCCGAAGCGCAGTCGAAGCCCGGCGTCCTGGGCGATGACGAGTACTGCGACGCTCTCGTGAGCAACACGCCTAAGGTGCTGCTGGCGATTAAGACGGCCGATTGCGTGCCGGTATTGATTGGCTGCAATGTCACGCGATCTTTTGCCGCGGTGCACGCGGGTTGGCGCGGAACTTCGTCATCCATCGTGAAACTCGCCATTGAAAAATTACAGCGTGAATTTGGAGCGCGCGCCGAAGATATGCGCGCCGCAATCGGTCCGGCTGCAAATGGTTGCTGCTACGAAGTGGGAACCGAAGTTATCAGTATCTTCAAAGAACGATTTCCACCGGCCAATAAGCTCTTCACAGCGACTCGCGAAGGGCACGCGCGAATTGATTTGCACCAGGCGAACCGCGATCAACTTATTGAAGCAGGTATTTCTTCAGACCACATCCAC
>DASWQK010000384.1:0-2172 GCA_036403735.1 Pyrinomonadaceae bacterium | reverse complement strand
CGCGATCGCGTGAGACGCGAGGCGCGATGAACTCGCAGGTCGACGCGACGCCACCACCGTAGTATCTCTCTCTTCAGATGTGGGGCTACTGGTCACGGCCGTGTACGGATCAGTTTCAATCACAGACTCATCAATTCGACCCAGACGACGAAGTGCTTCACGGAACTCAGTGGCGTTCTGATAGCGCTCATGCGGATTCTGGGCCATGGCCTGGCTTAAGATTGCTGATAGATCAATGCCGATTGCCGGGTTAACTTCATGGGCGGGTTTCAGCGGATTGGGTTGTGAACTTATCAAAGCGGCGGCGCGGGTCAGCGCATCAGGCGGTTTGGCTCCCGTGAGCAGGTGATAGAGCGTCGCGCCCAATGCATAAATATCGCTCTGCGGGCTGGTGCCGAGATCCTGGATCTGCTCCAGCGGAGCATAGCGCGGCGAATAGCCAAAAATGCTTGGGCACTTGCTCTCGTTCTCGCAGGGAACACCCCGGGACTTTGCCAGACCAAAATCGAGCAGAGCGATTTTGCCGGCAGAGGTAATCTTCAGGTTGTGTGGTTTGATGTCGCGATGAATAATTTGCCGATCGTGCGAATGCAGATAGATAAGCGCGTCCAATAATTGATCGGCCCAGGCGATGACCGAGTTTTGAGGAAATGGACCAGGCTGTTGCTTGATCATGGTCGCGAGATCGTCGCCCTGAATAAACTGCAACACAAAAAACGCGCGATGACCCTCGGTGAAGTAGTCACTGACCCGCGGCAATACGGGATGATTAAGTTGCGCCAGCAGACGTGCTTCGTGCTCGAATTGCTTCCAAAGCGCCTCGTCCTCAGTCAGCGTCTGTTTCAGGGCCACGGTGTGGCCAAGACGTAAGTCGATCGCTTCGTACACCACGCCCATTCCACCTTTGCCAAGCTGCCGCACTATGCGGTAGCGACTTTGCAGAATAGTGTCGCAGGTTAGGAGCGAAGTGATGCGTGAATCATTTTGATTTTGGGACATGAGCTCGATCCAATAGGCGATGATAAAGGCTGACTCCAAAGAGAAGGCAAGTGGGAGTTGACCCAGCTAGCCCCGGCTTCTCCATCAACACAAATATCCGATCGAGTTTGTTGCGAGAAGTGTTCGCCAGTCCGTCCGGAAAAACTCTTTTGAGAATTGACAGCTGGTTTGGGGCTGCGAAGCGAGCAACGTTTGAATCCCGAGCGCCGTCACTCTCTCCGACTTTTATGATCGCCGCACGGGCAAGGTGCGACCATCGCGGTTCCAGTGAGCAATGGTCGTGCCGCTGTTGTCCCGGAAAAAGCAGGCGGAATTCAGCGCCCGAGATTCGATCCGGGATTGCCAGTGAGGCATTTCACCGAGGTAAAAGTCAGTTGGTCGACTGCTTCGGAACACGAGGTTCTCGACCCGTTTAGAGGCGGGCTACTGCCCGCCATCTCTCCAGGCAGGGCGGCGGTAGCCCGCCTTGAAACGAGTGCTAGGCGTGATTGGCGCCATTCGATTTGCCGCGTCGATCGTAATCGATTTTATGTCGCTTGATCATTCGATCGAGGGTCTTTCGATCTACTTCGAGAAGGCGCGCAGCAGCTTGTTTGTTGCCACCCGTGTGCGACAGTACTCGCGTTACGTAACGCCCCTCGACCGTCGATAAGGGCGTCCAGTCCTCAGGCAACGATGACTGTGCTTCCGGCTGCTGGTTGTGGTCGCCGTTCTGAGAATGGTTTCGCACGCGCTCAGGCAAGTCCTTCACGCGAATCGTGCCGTCGCACATCGCGGCCGCGCGCACGACGGCATTTTCCAACTCGCGAATGTTGCCGGGCCAATCGTATCGCTGCAACAGATTCAGCGCCTCTGGCGCAAATCGCACCGATGGGCTCAGTGAGAAAACTCGTTCGGCAAAGGTCTGGGCCAGGGGTGGAATGTCTTCGCGCCGATCCCGTAACGGCGGGAGCGTGAGCGCCACGGCGTTCAAGCGATAGAAAAGATCATTGCGGAAGCGGCCGGCCTTCACTTCGCCTTCGACGTCGCGATTGCTGGCGGCAATAACGCGTACGTTTACTTTCTGGGTTTGATTCGATCCAACGCGACGGATTTCGCCTTGCTGGAGCACGCGCAGAAGCTTCACCTGAAAAGACAAGGTCGTTTCCGTGATTTCGTCCAGGAATACCGTTC
>DASWQK010000383.1:0-7523 GCA_036403735.1 Pyrinomonadaceae bacterium | reverse complement strand
CAGCTTCAGTTCTCGGGCCACTTCCTTGCGCTGTTTCCAGCCCACATAGTTCAGCGAGTGCCGCACCAGGTGCACGATGCACAACTGCACATCGGTTTGCGGAAAGACGCTCTCGATCGCTTCAGGGAACCCTTTCAGCCCATCAACACAGGCGATGAAGATGTCAGTTACGCCCCGGTTCTTTAGTTCCGTCACCACTTGCAGCCAGAACTTGGCGCCTTCCGTTTGCGCGATCCACAATCCCAGGACTTCCTTCAGTCCCTCCATCGTCACCCCAATCGCCAGGTATATCGCTTTATTCCTGACGTGCCCGTTATCCCTCACTTTGAACTGGATCGCGTCCAAGTAGATGATCGGGTAGACCGCGTCGAGCTGCCGGTCCTGCCACGTCTTCACTTCATCCAGCACTTCATCGGTCACGCTCGAGATCAAGCCTGGCGATACTTCTACGTGGTAGATCTCTTCGAGGTGTTGCTGGATCTCCCGCGTCGATAAGCCCCGTGAATACAGCGAAAGGATGTTCTTGTCGAATCCCGTGAAACGCGTCTGATGCTTCTCGATGATCTGCGGCTCGAACGTCCCGTTCCGATCCCGGGGTGTCTCCAGCGCCAACTCCCCAAACGTCCCTTTGATCGTCTTGGCCGACTTGCCGTTTCGTGAGTTGCCGCTGTTGTTCCCGGCCACATCGTGCTTGTCGTAGCCGACGTGCTCGGTCATCTCCGCGGCCATCGCCCGCTCCAGCAACTGCTTGGTCAGTTGCTTCAACAGCCCGTTTTCACCGATCAGGTCTTCCGGCTTCTTGTAGTTCTTCAGCAGATTGTCAATCAGCTCGTTATCTATGCTCTCTCTGGTCATCTTTCTCCTTCTCCTAACCTTACCCGGTTAGTTCATCGATGACCATTTACACAAAACTTCTTACACCCTCAACCCCGCTCCCTTTCCCATGAATGATCCGCACGATTTGAAATCCTTTCTCGTGCGCCAGACGTAGATATTCTTCAACAACTGCTTTGACTTCGTGGGGCGGAATCGTATGCAGATCAAAAACGTCTGTGATTTCGATCACAACGGGTTCAGTGAAAGGAGTGTTATCGTAATCGTCGTTTTGCATTTCTCGACCTTAGCTCTATAATTTTGTTTGCTCTTGCAATCGATTAATTCGTTCTCGCAAACTTCGCAAACCTTGCTGAGTTCATACCGCAAAGGAGTGGCGCCTTGGCGATTCGTCTGAGCAGAACTTTCATTCTGCGAAAGCTGCATCAGTTGTCAGGCATTATGCCGCTCGGCATTTTTCTTCTCGAACATTTTTATACTAACTCGAAGGCCTTAACCGGCCCGGCCGATTTCAATAATGCCGTCAAAGATCTTCAATCGATACCGTACATCCTGTTTGTTGAGATCGGCGGTATCTTTATTCCGCTAATCTATCACGCGGTCTACGGGCTCGTAATAACGGTCGAGGCGCGTCCAAACAATTTGCACTATCCCTATGCGCGGAATTGGTTCTATACAATTCAGCGCGTGACCGGCATTATTCTTTTTTTCTTTATCACATTTCATGTTTTGAATTTTCGTTTTGGCTTGATCCCCGGGCTAAACACGTTGTCGGTGGCTCATCATGTCGATCAGAGCTTCGACATCGTCGCTCGCGAATTCAAGATGGTTCCAATCTTCATTGTATATCTGATAGGCATTACTTCAACTGTATGGCATCTGGCCAATGGAATCTGGTTGTTCCTGGTCGACTGGGGCATCACGATTGGCGAACGCGCGCAGCGTCTGACAGGTTATGCGTGCATCGCCTTTGGTATTTTTCTACTTGCGGTCGGCGTCAACGCCGCCGTGGCTTTCATTCATCCTGGCGGGCTGCTGGGAAGATTCATGTAAATCGAAATGGCAGCAGGAATTAAAATCGCAATCGTCGGTGGAGGGCTCGCGGGTCTGGCGGCGGCGATGAAGATCGCTGAGGCAGGTCATGAAGTCGATCTGTTCTCGGTCGTACCGGTAAAGCGTTCGCATTCGGTTTGCGCGCAGGGCGGAATCAATGGGGCCGTCAACACCAAAGGGGAAGGCGACTCGACTTGGGAACATTTCGACGACACAGTTTATGGCGGTGACTTCCTGGCGAATCAGCCGCCCGCGAAAGCCATGTGCGAAATGGCGCCGGCAATCATTTACTTGTTTGATCGCATGGGCGTGCCGTTCTCAAGAACGAATGAAGGTCTGCTCGACTTTCGTCGCTTCGGTGGAACGAAGCATCACCGCACCGCGTTTGCTGGAGCTTCAACGGGTCAACAACTTCTGTATGCACTCGACGAGCAAGTGCGAAGATTCGAAGTAACCGGCAAAGTAAAGAAGTACGAAGGTTGGGAAATGATGTCGCTGGTGCTAGACGATCATCAGGTCTGTCGCGGGATTGTCGCGATGAACCTTCGCTCGTTGGAGCTCAAAGCTTTTGCCGCCGACGCGGTGATTATTGCGAGCGGTGGCCCAGGGCTGATTTTCGGTAAGTCAACGAACTCGATGGTCTGCACCGGCAGCGCGGCCGCAGCCTGCTATCAACAGGGCGCGAAATACGCGAACGGTGAGTTTATTCAAGTTCACCCAACCTCAATTCCCGGAGAAGATAAACTCCGCTTAATGAGCGAGTCGGCTCGCGGGGAAGGCGGCCGCGTCTGGGTGCCGAAGGGCAAGGGCGACAATCGATCACCGTCGTCAATTCCCGAGAGCGAGCGGTGGTATTTCCTCGAAGAGAAATATCCGGCGTACGGCAACCTGGTTCCGCGCGATATCGCGACCCGAGAAATCTTCCAAGTTTGTCTCGCCGGCATGGGCGCAAATGGCGACAACCAAGTCTTTCTCGATCTCACCCATATCCCGGCAGAGACGCTCGATAAGAAGCTGGGGGCCATCCTGGAAATCTACGAAATGTTCGTCGGTGACGATCCGCGTCACGTGCCAATGCGCATCTTTCCCGGAGTGCACTATTCGATGGGAGGGCTGTGGGTTGATTTCGAGCAGCGCACGAATATT
Source organism: Pyrinomonadaceae bacterium (assembly GCA_036403735.1). GTDB lineage: Bacteria > Acidobacteriota > Blastocatellia > Pyrinomonadales > Pyrinomonadaceae > UBA11740. The sequence goes on along the minus strand of DASWQK010000383.1, from coordinate 4,490 downwards.
TCCGGCTTGCTGGCGGCAGGAGAGTGCGATTATTCGATTCACGGAGCGAATCGGCTCGGAGCAAATTCATTAGTTAGTTGCGTCTATGGCGGCTTTATTGCGGCGCCCGCGGCGATTGAGTGGGCGAAAAATGTCGAGCGAAACGGCTCGAACGGTTCACATATCTACGAGCAGGAAACCAAGCGCCAGCAGGAGACTAACGACAAACTGATCGCGCAGAGCGGCGCTGAGAATCAATACAAGTTGCACGAAGAGATGGGCCGCAGCATGACCGACAATGTCACCGTAATTCGTTACAACGATCGTCTGAAGCAAACTGATGACAAGTTGCGCGAACTAACTGATCGTTACGATCGGATCTCGATTAACGATTCGAATCTATGGGCCACGATGGCTTTGCCGCACGCGCGACAGCTTCGGAACATGCTTGACCTCGCCCGGGTGATTACGCTCGGCGCACTGAACCGGAACGAGTCGCGCGGCGCCCATTACAAACCTGACTTTCCCGATCGCGATGACGCAAACTGGTTGAAGACTACGATTGCTGAGCACTCAGGAGAAGGGCCGGTGTTCTCGTATGATCCGGTGGACATCTCTTTGATTTCGCCGCGCAAGCGTGACTATTCGCACGAGAAGAAAGAGACAGCGAAAGCTTGAGGAATGTTTAGAGGCGGGCTACCGCCCGCCAATTTCAGGAACAACGCAGGCCGGCAGTAGCCCGCCGCTAAACGAAGCGAAGATGTCTAACACTGTCGAGATACATATCAAGCGGCGCCCGAACCTGGACGCGCCCCAGCACTGGGAAGAGTTCGAGATTCCTTATCGGCCGAATCTCAACGTGATCTCGTGTCTGATGGAAATTCGCAAGAACCCCGTCACGAAGTCAGGCAAGAAAACTACGCCACCGTCTTGGGACATGAATTGTCTGGAGCAGGTGTGCGGCATCTGTACGATGGTCATCAACGGACGCGTGCGCCAGTCATGTTCCGCGCTGGTGGACAATCTCGATAAGCCAATCAAGCTCGAGCCGATGACCAAGTTTCCGAACATTCGCGATCTGAAAGTTGATCGTTCGCAGATGTTCAATCACCTGAAACAGGTTCATGCCTGGATCGAACTTGACGGTACTCACGATCTCGGTCCGGGCCCGCGCATGGATCAGGACGATGTGATGGAGCGTTACGCTTACTCACGTTGCATGACGTGCGGTTGCTGTCTCGAAGCGTGCCCGCAGTACGACGAAGACCATTATATCGGGCCGCAGGCCATCGCTCAGGTGCGTCTCTTTAACATGCACCCCAGCGGCGCAATGGATCGTGAGGAACGTTTACAAGGGATCATGGGCGAAGATGGAATTACTAATTGCGGCAACGCACAAAATTGCGTGAAGGTCTGTCCCATGAACATCCCGCTGACGAAAGCGATCTATGAAGAAAACCGTGAGACAGTTCTCTATGGCCTGCTCGGCTGGTTGAAGAAGTAGGGTTGTCGACGACGGCGTCAGATTTCATAGGTTTCCCACAGCAAGAACACGTGTAACTTGCTCCACTAATACAGAAAGTTAGACATAAGCAGAAAGGATCGTGTTGAGTGAAAGGGATTATTCTGGCGGGAGGACGAGGTTCTCGTCTGTTTCCGTTAACCATTAGCACCAGCAAGCAACTTCTGCCGGTGTACGACAAACCGATGATCTACTATCCCCTGTCACTCTTAATGTTGGCGGGTATCCGGGACGTCCTAATTATCACCATGCCGGAAGACTTGTCGTTGTTTCAAAAATTGTTAGGCGACGGGATGAAGTGGGGAATGAATTTTTCTTATGCCGAACAATCGCAGCCGCGCGGTCTGGCCGACGCTTTCCTGGTGGGCGGCGACTTCGTCGGTCAAGAACCCGTTTGCCTCATCCTGGGCGACAACATTTTCTTTGGGCAGGGTTTGTCCGATCAGTTGGAGGCTGCGGCGCAGCTTGAACATGGCGCGCTGGTGTTCGCCTATGCCGTGCGCGATGCCGAACGCTACGGTGTGGTGGAATTCGATGAACGCGGGGTCGCGCTGACTATCGAGGAGAAGCCGTCCCGGCCGCGTTCCAACTACGCGGTTCCGGGGCTTTACTTTTATGACAGCAGCGTCGTTGAACTTGCTCGAAATCTCAAACCCTCATCGCGCGGTGAATTGGAAATCACTGATCTGAATAGACTCTACCTCGAGAAGGGCCAACTAAAAGTTGAGCTGATCGGGCGCGGTGTAGCATGGTTGGACGCTGGAACCCATGAATCGCTATTGCAAGCCTCAAACTTTGTGCAGACTATTGAAGAACGACAGGGGCTGATGATTTCGTCCCCGGAAGAAATTGCTTTTCGCAGAGGATACATAGGCGAAGAAGAACTGCGTACCCTGGCGGCAGGGCTTGGAAACACAAATTATTCGAGTTACTTACTTGCTCTTCTGGGAAACCGCCAGGCTCTAAGAGAAAGTCGTACATCGTCAGCGCAAACTTCATCGCATACGATCTGACGTCTTTGGTGGAAGCCGGAGAATTGGGATGGAGAGAGCGGGTCTACAAATTGCGCCGAACGGCAGCTCTTTGTCAGACACCTAGCACATCGACAAGTTCCTGCACGGCGGCCGCGCTCTTCTGCAGTGCGATTCGTTCTTCCGCGGTCAAGGTGATCTCAATTACCTGCTCGAGTCCCTTCGCGCCGAGTTTGCATGGCACGCCGACGTACAAGCCGTTCACACCATATTCACCTTCGAGATAAGCAGCGCACGGCAGAATCTTTTTCTTGTCTTTCAAAATTGATTCAGTCATCTCGACGGCCGCGGCTGACGGTGCGTAGTAAGCCGAGCCGGTTTTGAGCAGCGCGACGATTTCAGCGCCGCCTCCTGCTGTGCGTTTGACGATCGCATCGATCTGTTCCTTTGACAGAAGTTCAGTAATTGGGATTCCCGCACATGTTGAATAGCGCGGCAGCGGCACCATCGTGTCTCCGTGTCCGCCGAGCACGAAGGCTGTGACGTTCTCAACTGAAACATCCAGCGCCTCGGCCAGAAAACATCGCATGCGCGCCGAGTCGAGCACGCCGGCCATCCCGATGACTCGATGTTTGGGAAAGCCTGAACGGCGCAATGCGACCTGGCACATGGCGTCCAGGGGGTTCGAAACGATGATGAGAATTGTTTCGGGCGAGCGCTTTACAATTTCATCGACAACCTTCCCGACAATGTCCGCATTAATTTTGAGAAGATCGTCACGGCTCATGCCGGGTTTGCGCGCAAGTCCGGCGGTGATGATCACGACGTCGGAATTCGCCGTTTCCTCGTAGCCGTTGGTTCCAGTCAGACGCACGTCGAATCCTTCGATCGGGGCGGCCTCCGCGAGATCCAAAGACTTACCCTGCGGCACACCCTCGACGATATCGACAAGGACGACGTCGCCCAATTCCTTTGCGGCCAGCCAGTGCGCTGCCGTTGCGCCCACGTTACCGGCGCCGACTACTGTGATTTTGTTGCGTGCTCCCATGATTGCTTCCTATTTGCAGGGTTAGTTGATAAGTTGCGTGACTTAGTGTGAAATGACCGCACAGGGACCAAATGCACCATCATTGCTTGAAAGAAGGCGAGTCTAATTGCGCGTATGCAGGGTGTCAAGCGAGGTTCATGTGATGCAGATCACTCGTCATTGGATCTGCGCGCCACGCCCGTGCCTGCCGATTGAGAGCGTCAATGGGCACATTAGCGGAGTCTCGCTTTTCACTTGAAACATTCAAAAATTAATTCAATTCATCGGTGACTTTTAGAAAAACTCATGCTACAGGTCGTTCAAAACGTTAGGAACGGACAACTCGAACTAAGAGAAGTCCCACCACCGGCCACGTTGGCCGGGGGAGTGCTGGTGCGGACTGCTGCTTCTATTATCAGTCCTGGCACCGAAAAGATGATTATGGATCTGGCGAAGAAGAGCTTGATCGGCAAAGCCAGAGAGAGACCAGATCTAGTAAGACAAGTGATTGCTAAAGCTCGGACCCAAGGCTTAATCAACACGTTTCATAACGTGATGACCAAGATGGATAAACCTGTGCCCTTGGGATACAGCGCCGCCGGCGTAGTTCAGGATGTTGGCCCAGGCGTCGTCGATCTCAAAATCGGAGATCGCGTGGCGATTGCGGGCGCGGGATACGCGAGTCACGCGGAGGTGAATTTTGTCCCGCGCAACCTGACCGCCCTGATACCAGATGCCGTTTCGTTTGAAGAGGCGGCGTACTCGACGGTGGCCGCGATTGCGATGCAGGGTGTGCGCCTCGCGCACCCGGAGTTGGGCGAGTTAGTAGTGGTCAGCGGACTTGGACTTATTGGCTTGATAACCGCCCAACTTCTGAAAGCAAATGGTTGCCGCGTGCTTGGCATTGACTTTAATAAGGACAAAGTAGAGCAGGGACTAAGATTGGGGTTGGATGAAGGGGTTGTTCTCGACACCGATGATCCACACTCCG
>DASWQK010000382.1:0-3875 GCA_036403735.1 Pyrinomonadaceae bacterium | reverse complement strand
ATTGGATCATTGATTCATTTCTCAATGATTCAATGGATCGATGGATCAATGAGTCAATGATTGAGTAGCAGCAGCCAGGACTGAACTGATTGCAAATCCAGCTAAGTTATTTCATCGAACCGATGTACTGAACCGGCGCTTCTGACCTTCCACAACCGCTTATAATCCTGCGGGGAAACTTAATCTTCTGCGCAGGAGGCTTCGATGAAATACAAGCGTTTTGAAGAATTACCAGTGTGGAAAGATGCGATTGAACTGGCGGTTCGAACATTTGCTCTTACTGCCAAGCCATGCTTTCGCGGACACACCGGCACCCGCAATCAGTTGGAAAATGCTGTTGTCTCGATCTCTAACAATATTGCAGAGGGGTTTGAGCGAGGCACGACGAACGAGTTACTAAACTTCCTTTACATCTCGCGCGGATCGGCGGGTGAAACTCGATCCATGTATTGTTTGATCGAGCGGCTGCCAGAATTTCATGATCTCAGATCTGAAATTTCAGATCTGAAATCAAAAGCAGAAAGCATTTCGCGACAACTTCGAGCCTGGGCAGACTCGCTACAAAACACCGACATCCGGGGCACTCGATATCTCACTGACAAGTCGCGACTGGCTGACGAACGGCGACGAGAAAGAGAAGAATTCCTTGCGGAGCTTGAGCAGATTCGGAATCGCAAAACCTAAATCAGATTGACTCAATGAAAATTGTCCCCATCTCGCTGCCAACGCCTTTCTACATCGGCGCCGTCAACGTCTATCTCATCAAAGAAGATCCCGTCACTCTGATCGACACTGGCCCAAAAACACGCGACGCGATTGACGCTCTGCGGGCCGGGCTGAGAGCGAACGGTCTAACCACCGGCGACATTCGCCGCATCGTGCTCACGCATGCGCACGAAGATCACTGTGGACTAGCGCGATCTCTGCGGGATGAAGCACAAGATGCCGAAGTGTTCGTGCATGACTGGGAAACCGGCCATCGCGCCGCGCGGCTCGAGCACGAAGAGAACTTGCAACTGCTGCAACGCGCCGGCGTTCCTGATGACGAGATTCAGTCGATGCGCAGGCTTTACGAAGAGGTGCGCCAGTATGCCGATTCGTTGGACGAAGATCACTGTCGCGAACTCGTCGACGGCGATGAATTGGAATTTGATACCGGCGCGTTGCGTGTCGTTCATACTCCCGGCCACACGCCGGGATCATGTTCATTCGTCCGCGAAGCGGATCGCACAGTGATCGCCGGTGACTGTGTGCTGAAGCGCATCACTCCTAATCCGGTGATAGCAGTTGATCCAATCGATCCCTCGCGACGCTTCCGCTCGCTCGCAGAGTACATGGTAAGTCTCGCGCGCGTACGCAGCTTTGCGCCCACGCTCGTCTACGGGGGCCACGGCGATCCCGTTCACGATTTTGAAGAACTCTTCAATCGCTACCTGAAATTGATTCGTGAGCGGCAAGCGAGCGTCATCGCATCAATTCCAAAAGGCGGGGCGACCGCCTGGGAAGTCTCTCGTGCGGTGTTCCCTAATGCCGACGACGTTCATAGTTTCCTGGCCGTCTCGGAAGCTGTGGCCCACCTTGACTACGCTCACTCCGAAGGAAAACTTGCTCTGGAAATCGCCGATGGAAGCGAAGTCTATCGAAGAGTGCCAACGGATTGATTCGACCTCGCGGTCTCCCTCATTCCATGCAGTTGTTTAGACGCGGGACTTGTCCCGCGCTTTACAGAGACGGATGCCGCGCTATGGCTGGGAGGCACAAGTGCCGCCTCTAAACGAACGGCTTGTTCTTAAATCGCCGCGAAAGTTTCGGAACTTCAGAACGAAACGTGCGTGAAAGTTCATAAATCTTTCCGGAGGATTTGGACATGTCTCGTAAGAAATTGGCCTTAATCATAGCTTTGGTCGTTTCGGCCGGCGCTATCGCTGGCGGAATTGTGTACGCGCAGGAAGCGTCCAACCCGCAAACTGAAACTCTGCGCGCATTGCTAAATGCAGAAGTCGAGAGCTCGCAAGAGCCCGGCGCGCGAAGCCTTTCGTTCTTTCTTGACGGCGGCGCCTTCCTCGGCGTCGGCACCGAAGACATCAGCAAAGAAAATATGGCCCGCTACGGCATGCGTGAAGTGCGCGGGGTCGGTGTGACGGAAGTCGCGAAAGACAGTCCCGCAGAAAAAGCCGGTCTGCGCAAGGACGATGTAATCGTGCGATTCGACGGCGAATCAGTTACCAGCGTGCGCAAGCTAACTCGTCTCATCAACGAATCGTCGCCCGATCAAAATGTGCGCCTCACCGTTAGCCGCGGCGGCGCTGAACAAGAGCTAAGCGCAACGCTCGCGAAACACAAAATGGATAATGTGTTCGGTGGCGCTATGCCGAGAATTCTGCGTGGCGGCAACGATGACGATCTTCGCGTCCTCCCGCAATCGAATTGGCCGCCATCGATTGGCGGTGGCGATGGCCCGTTCATTTTGTCGGTCGGCGCCAACCGTCGCATTGGCGTCAGCACGCAAGCGCTGACGAAACAACTGGCTGATTACTTTGGCGTAAAGGACGGCGGCGTACTGGTAACTTCCGTCGTCGATAACACTCCGGCAGCGAAAGCCGGATTGAAAGCTGGCGACGTCATCACCGCCATCGACGGCGAAAAAGTCTCTTCGCCGGGTGATATCACGCGCGGCTTGAACAAGAAAGAGACCGGCGATGTATCGCTGACGATCGTGCGCGATCACAACACTCGCACGGTGACCCTCACGCCGGAAAAGAACCCTGACTCGAATCTCATTCGGCCGGGAACGATGGGAACGCGCCGCCTCGTGATTCCTTCAGTCACAATTCCGGCCGTGCCGGAGATGAATATTCGCGTTCCGCGGATCGCGGTTCCCGCGACTCCGCCAATCGAGGTCACGGTTCCCCAGCGAGCGCCACGTCCGCCGCGAGTGCGAACCATCATCATCTGACTAGTTTAGATGCCGCACTTGTGCGGCGCTGAGCGGCACAAGTGCCGCCGCTAAACTTTCGCCAAAGAAAGACGATCACAGGGCAGTCGAGTTTATCGCTCGCCTGCCCTTTCTGTTCCTGGAAGTCCGTGCGTATAATCCCTCGTCCAACGCAACCCCATCTGATTATTTTCCCGTAAGCGCAAAACGGAGAGAATGTGACTAACCAGGCAAAGCTCGGCGAACCACGTTCGCGTTTGGTCATACACGATCTGGCGCAACGAAACGGCCACGCGGAATTCTCACAGGATATTCGTGAGGGCCTATCGTCCTCGCCGAAACATCTCTTCCCAAAATATTTATACGACGAACTCGGCTCCCGGCTATTCGAGGCAATCTGCGAGGTTGATGAATACTATCTGACCCGCGCCGAAGACGAGATTCTCAGGACTCACGCCGATGAAATTGTTGCCGCGATTCCCAACTGCGACACAATGATCGAACTGGGCAGCGGCAACGCCGAGAAAACACAGACCATCATCGACGCATTCATGCGCCAACGACAGGAATTGCTCTTCATTCCCGTCGATATTTCGGCGTCAGTGCTCGCCGAAAGTTCACACGCCCTGCTCGACTCGTATCCAAGACTGCGAATCAACGCGTACGCCGCAGATTACTTTCAAGCTCTCGGCGCATTGCCGCCGCTGGGGCCGCACCCGGTGTTGGTTCTCTTCCTCGGATCAAACATTGGTAACTTCGAGCCTGCTGAAGCCCGTAATTTTTTGACCACGATTCGTCGTGTGCTCCGCCCTGAAGATGTTTTGCTGCTGGGCGCCGACCTGAAGAAGGATCCCAAAACGCTTGAGGCCGCGTATAACGATTCGTTGGGAGTAACCCGAGCTTTTATTGTCAACGAACTCGGTCGGATTAATCGTGAGCT
>DASWQK010000381.1:0-8177 GCA_036403735.1 Pyrinomonadaceae bacterium | reverse complement strand
CGACAACAATGGTGAGAGTGTCAGCTCGGGCAAATCGGTTCGCGTCAAACCGGACGGGACCTTCTTCGTCGGTGGACTCGCAGCGGGTATTGCGAATCTCAACCTCCAATTAAACGGCAGCAACACCAAGGGATATTCCCAGGCGCGAGTCGAACGCGACGGCGTCGTACAACCGAACGGAATTCAAATTCAGAACGGCGAACACGTAAGCGGTGTGCGGCTCGTCATGACTTTCAACAATGGAAGCATCCGCGGCGTCGTGCGGATCGAAAACGGAACGTTGCCGCCAAGCGCGCGGATGTTTATTCAGATTGTGAAAGTGGCTGATCAGACGCCATTCCGCGGTGCTGAGGTCGACGCGCGCGGTCATTTTCTAGCTGAAGGCTTACCCGCCGGAAGTTATGAGTTGCGCCTGGTGGCCTTTGCCCCTGAATGGCAACAACAGCGACGCCTTCCGCCGACGGCCCCAAAGCAGATCGTGATTGTCAACGAAGGCGGCGCCACAGACGTGACGCTCACACTGGATCTAACTCCTAAGCCGAATCCATAACGACGATGAACCGCCTGTTGCTTCCAATTATTTGTTTCGCGATCGCGCTGAGCTTGCTCGCTTCCAGCGTCGCGGCTCAGCAGCCTGATGAACCAAACAACGACAGCTCGAAAGGATCGCTCAATGGCCGCGTTGTCGATCAAAACGGTCAGCCACTCGGGAATGCAACGGTCATGGTGCGCAGCTATGGCAGCACCTCGCCCGGCACAACAGCGACGACGGATCGCGAAGGAAATTTCAAGGTAGACGGGCTCAATCCACTTGCTTATATCGTGACGGCCTCTCTCCCGACTTACATCGCCGCGCCACGCGATCCGGACGCGAATCCGATCGGATTCTTTCGGGTCGGTGATTCACCCAGAATCGAAATGATAAAGGGCGGCGTGATCACCGGCAGTGTTAAGAAAGCTAATGGCGATCCGGTCGTGTCGGTGCTCGTGCGCGCGTACATGATCCGTGACAACAAAGGGCAGCCGCCGCGCTACGGCATCCCGGTGCGGACGCGCCCCACAGACGATCGCGGCGTCTACAGAATTTATGGACTGGCGCCCGGCACCTATGTCGTGGCGGCCGGAGGTGTGAGTAACACCAGCGGCTATTCGGTCGACCAGTACGGCGGTGACGTGCTGACTTATGCGCCGTCTTCGCCGCGCGACGCGGCGACAGAAGTATCGGTGAACAGCGGTGAAGAGCAGGCGAACGTTGACATTCGCTATCGTGAAGAACCGGGACACACCGTGAGCGGAGTAGCGAGTTCGACAGTCGCGATCGATCAACCGAGCGGCTTCAGTCTCATGCTCACTTCGATCCTCAACGGGACCTCACAAGCCAGCTATTCATTCTTGCAGCAGCCGGGTGCGCGTGGCTTCGCATTTTCCGGTGTGGCGGATGGCGAGTACAACGTCATTGCCCAACAGTATTCGGATGCTGGCGGTTGGGTCGTTTCAGAGCCGCGCCACATTCAAGTCAGAGGCGCGGACGTGACGGGTGTGGAGTTGATCGCGAAACCGCTCGCATCAGTTGCCGGAAACATCGTGCTGGAAGAATCAAAACTTCCCGAATGCGCCGGCAAGCGGCGGCCGCTGTTGAGCGAAACTGTCATCGGTCCCTGGCACAACGAAAAGACCGAGCCGAAAGATCAGTCGCCGTTTCTGTACAACCTGGGTGGACCAGTCTTGCCCGACAAGAACGGAAGTTTCCTGTTACGCAATCTGGCGCCGGCTCAATATCGATTCAATGTGCGACCGTTGGCAAAGTACTGGTATTTGAAATCCATCATATGGCCCAGCGGCACGACCGCAGCGTCGCCGAAGAGTCCCGCGCCTGATCGGCCGCGCGATGCGGCGCGCAACTGGACGAACATACACATGGGCGAGCGCTTGGCGGGTTTGACAGTCACGTTTGCCGAAGGTGCGGCATCAGTACGCGGACAAATCGACGCGGGCGAAGCGAAGAAACTGTCAGGGCGTGTATTTGTTTATCTTTCGCCCGTAGAGCCGGAAAAGACTGAAGACATAGTGCGCTACTTCGCCTCGCTGGCAGCAGAAGATGGAGCTTTCACATTGACGAACTTGCCGCCTGGACATTACTGGGTGACTGCTGCGACAGCGGGCAGCAGCGACTCAAATATGATGTCGAAGTTGCGTCTGCCCGATGAAACGGAACTACGCGCAAAGCTGAGGCGCGACGGCGAGACTGGAAAACTTCAAATCGAATTCAAGCCATGCCAGAACGTGACCGATTACCACTTGCTGTTGAAATCGATCACTCAATAACTCCTTAGCTTCAGGCCACTCCGGTTACTCGACAATTTGAGTCCTGGTTCGCACAATGACTGGGAACTAAACGATGAACTAACACTAATCGTCTCAGTCCGGCCAACAATGATCACATTTATCATCCCACTACTATTAACTATCGCGGCGCCGCAGTGGACGCTGCAAACCAGCGGCGTTACTGCGCGACTTCGTGGCGTGAGTGCGGTTAGCGCGCGCGTCGCCTGGGCCAGCGGTTCCGGCAGCACCGTCTTGCGTACCGATGATGGCGGCGCGACCTGGAAGAAAATAACTGTAACCGGGGACGCTCTGGATTTCCGAGATATTGATGCGATTGACGAGCAGACCGCTTATGTTTTGAGCATTGGCAACGGAGCTGCTTCGCGCATCTACAAAACTACTGATGCAGGAACGAGTTGGACACTTCAATTTCGCAACGACGACAGACAAGCTTTTCTCGACGCGATGACTTTTTGGGATGCGGATCATGGAGTAGTGATCGGTGACTCAGTTGATCTCAAGTTCTATATCCTGACGACATCGAATGGCGGACGCAGCTGGACGCGCGTGACAACAGACGGACTGGCGCCGGCCCTTCCGAATGAAGGTGCGTTCGCGGCGAGCGGCACCAACATCGCGGTGTACGGCAAGAAGTACGCATGGATCGGTTTGGGCTCGGCGGCGCGAGCGCGCGTCTTGCGCACCACTGATGGCGGCCGCACCTGGAAAGTTTCTGAGACGCCGCTCCGGTCCGGCCAGTCTTCAGGCATTTTTTCGGTAGCGTTTCGCGACGCGAAGCATGGTGTCGTCGTGGGCGGTGATTATCAGAAAGAAAAAGAAGCTGTCGACAATCTCGCCATCACCAGCGACGGCGGCGCAACGTGGACTCTAGTCAAAGGGCTCAACGGTTTTCGTTCGGTGGTTGCTTATGTCCCCGGGACGACGACGCTTCTGGCGATTGGACCGGCAGGCGGCGATTACTCCACGGACGACGGGCGCACCTGGACTGCGATCCCCGGTCCGGGTTTTGATACTTTCAGTTTTGCTCGAGGACAAAGGTTTGGATGGGCGGCCGGAGCGCGCGGCGCAATTGGCCGGCTGAGCTTTTAAGGAGCGAACGGAGGCACGAGGTCACCCAAATCAGATTCGATTAAGGCCATGGCTCCGCCACTCTGATGCGCGGCAAGTCTCTGACTTGCCTGAGAAGCTTTCTTAAGAATCTGAGGTCTATGACCGCGGGTCGGAGACCCTGAAGTGAAAGGGCTCCGTGCCGGCAAGTCAGAGACTTGCCGCGCATCAGAGTGGCAGAGCCATGACGTAACTGGCCTCGCTCCCGGGCGGAAATAGGATGAGTCTAAGAGTTGCCGCGCATCAGCGTGGCAAAGCCAAACTACAGCGTAGCCTGTCGGTTCTGAATTGCGATGACCCCGCGCTTCTCCAAACCAATCGTTGATGCAATTCGTGACGCGAAGATTCTCGGCATTCGCGCCGGCACCAGGCCGCATCGGATCATCGGCATCTGGGCCGTAGTCGTCGAGGGGCGCGTCTTTGTTCGCTCGTACACTCTGAAGGAGCGCAGTTGGTACCGAACCTTCCTTGAAGAGCCGCGCGGAATGATCGAAGTAAACGGAAAACGTATCAAGGTGCGACCGGTCTTTACGCGCAGCGAACGTCTTAAGAAACTGATCGATCGCGCTTATGCTGAAAAGTTTCCTACGCCGGGCTCGCGCGTGTTCGTTCAGGGCTTCCAGGAAAAGAAGCGAAGAGACACGACGACGGAACTTGTGCCTCTTTAATCGTGGGTTATGAAGTCAGCCACTGTCGCTTGGTCATAACCACTGACCGTGATACAAGACGCGCACTTCCGAAGCCACGAGGCTGAGCGGGAACCCAAAAAGCAATCTTGAAAGGGGGGGAGCCGATGCATCCACGAAAAACAGACTCGCCATTAGTCTGGCTCTCTTAGCCTGTATCTTGTTGCCGTCGCTTACGCTGACGGCCCAGGGCTTGAAACCAGCTAATGTGAATGACTGGTCACAATTAAGCACCGTCGTGTCTGGAACCAGCCTTTCTGTAAAACGAAAGATGGAAAAACCGTCGAGGGGAAGCTGAACAAGATCTCTGATACCGCGCTGTCACTTACTGTTAAGAACAAACCAGCCGACTTGAAACGAGAGGACGTGCAAAGCATCTATCAGCTCACGAAAAAATCTGCGACGAAATCAACGCTGATTGGCCTGGCGGTGGGCGGAGGAGCGGGGTTAGGAGTTGGGCTCGCGAGGCGCAGCAACGACGGTTTTGAAAAGATTGAAAACGCGGCGACTGCCGGCTTCGCGGTCATTGGCGCCGCGGGTGGAGCATTGGCCGGTTATCTAATTGGCCGAAGTGGACGGAAGCGAGTGCTGATTTACCAGGCCGGCACGCCTTAGGGGCCTTGCCATCTCAACCTTCCTTTCAAATGCAAACTGAGTCAGTGGCTAGAACTCTCTGAATCAGAGTTGAGGTCGGAAACTATTTCTCCTGATATACGATTGTTTGAACGCATGACCCAAGACTACAAGATCTGGCAAATTATCGCGGCCTCTTCGGTCGGCACAATGATCGAATGGTATGACTTTTATATTTTTGGCAGCCTCGCAACCGTCATCGCGCCGCTCTTCTATCCGCAGGGCAACAACACGCTGGCGCTGATCGCTTATCTCTCAACATTTGCGGTGGGGTTTGTGGTTCGTCCATTCGGCGCGCTCTTCTTTGGCCGCATCGGTGACCTGGTCGGACGCAAGTATGCCTTTCTGGTGACGCTGCTCATCATGGGCGGGGCCACCGCGCTGATCGGTTTTCTGCCGACCTACGCCACTATCGGGATCGCGGCCCCGATTATTCTATTGCTAATCCGAATTCTTCAGGGGTTGGCGCTCGGGGGCGAGTATGGCGGCGCCGCAGTCTATGTCGCCGAGCATGTGCCCGACAAGCGGCGCGGTTTTTATACCAGCTTCATTCAGATCACCGCCACCCTTGGTTTGTTTGTCTCGCTCGCCGTCATCCTGATCATTCAGAATACGATGAGCAAGTCAGCCTTTGCCTCATGGGGATGGCGTCTGCCTTTCATTGTCTCAATCTTCCTGGTGGCGGTTTCGCTTTATGTCAGGCTGCGCATGAAAGAGTCGCCGATCTTCAGTCATCTTAAGAGCACCGGCATGACGTCGGCCCAGCCGCTCAAGGAGGCATTCGCCAAAGCGGAGAACTTGAAACGTGTTTTGATTTCACTGTTCGGCGCCACGGCGGGACAGGGAGTCGTTTGGTACACCGGTCAGTTCTACGCGCTCTTCTATCTGCAGACGATCTTGAAAGTGAATACCACTTCAGCGAACTACATAGTGGCTGCGGCGCTACTGATGGGGATGCCCTTCTTTGTTTTCTTTGGAGCGTTGTCGGATCGTGTGGGCCGAAAGAAAATCATGATGATTGGGTGCCTACTGGCCGCGGTGTCCTATCTGCCAATCTACAAAGCGATGCAGGCAGTCTCAGGGTCCAACGTGGTGACCGCGATATCCCAAAAGAATCTGGTGACCGGCGCAATCAGCCTCACGCCTCAGACTTCGGTTAACGGGGCGCTCCAACCCGCGAAAGAGGTGCTGACCTATAGTGGCTTCGGAAATCTGATGACTAATCCAGTGGCCTGGAAACTCATCCTGCTTATTTTTATTCAAGTCATCTTTGTGACCATGGTCTACGGCCCCATCGCGGCCTACCTGGTCGAGGCGTTTCCGGCGAAAATCAGATACACCTCGTTGTCACTGCCCTATCACATAGGCAACGGAGTGTTTGGCGGGCTTCTGCCGTTAATTGGTTTGTCAGTAATTGCGCAAACCGGCAACATCTATGCGGGTGTCTACTATCCGATCGTTGTTGCCGGGATAACCGTCATCGTGGGCTCTTTGTTATTGCGCGAGACAAAGCACGTGTTGATTTGGGACGAAGTGGAGAAGTGAGAAGTCTTGCGTGAAGTCTTGACATTCGGAAGTGCAGGTCTAATGATCGGCGCATGAGCCTTGCATCCATCCAAAACGAGATTGAGAAACTCGAGCCCGGTGAAAAGGCGGCGCTGATAGATGTGTTGTGGGAGAGTCTTGACGAAGAACGAATAAAGGAAATCGAAGCGAAGTGGGCCGTTGAATCAGAAGATCGAATCGATGCATTTGAACGCGGCGAACTGTCCGTGGTCGACGGTCCATCCGCCATTGAAGAACTTCGTTCATCTCTCGCGAAATGACGAAGTATAGATTTACTTCCGCCGCACTTTCCGAACTGAAAGAAGCAACTCTCCACTACGAGCGTAACGAGCCTGGACTCGGTCTAAAGTTTCTCGATGAGATCGACGACACGGTCAACCGAATTCTAAGGTTTCCGCGCGCATGGCATCCGGTGTCGGCCCGATCTCGGCGGTGTCGAACCCACCGGTTTCCGTTTGGGCTGCTTTATCAGGTCCGGTCCGACGAGATTCTGATCACAGCCGTAATGGACTTGCGGCGCGATCCTCGTTGTTGGCGAGAATTGATCTAGTCCGTGAACGGACGAATGAAAACGAGGGTGTGCTGAGAAATAACTCGTATTAGTTTAAAGAGGGGAACAAATGAGCACCTTGAGCCGCAATCGCGTGATCGTGTTTGGATTGATGTTGTTTGTCTTCGCAGCAGCGAAGGATTTCATGGCCCAAACCCTTCCCGCCGAAACGCCACAGGATTTCAAACCAACCAACGATGGCTTCGAATACGTTCGTCGCGACGTGATGATTCCGATGCGCGACGGCGTGAAGCTCCACACCGTGATCATCGTGCCGAAGGGTGCACGTCACGCGCCGATTCTGTTAACGCGCACACCATACAACGCGACTGAGTTAACGAGTCACGCTGCAAGTTCGCACCTCGGTCCGATTCTCAACGGCTACGACAACGCGTTGGAAGTGATTGTCGAAGGCGGCTACATCCGCGTCGTCCAGGACGTGCGCGGCAAATACGGCTCGGAAGGCGACTATGTGATGAATCGGCCGCTCCATGGGCCATTGAATCCGACGAACGTCGATCATGCGACCGACACCTACGACACGATTGATTGGTTAATCAAGAATGTCCCGGAAAGTAACGGCAAGGTCGGCATCCTCGGAATCTCTTACGATGGATTTCTGCCTTTGATGGCGCTGGTGAATCCGCATCCCGCGCTGAAGGTTTCGGTGCCGATGAATCCGATGGTTGACGGATGGATGGGCGACGACTGGTTTCACAACGGCGCGTTTCGGCAACAGAACATGCCGTATATTTATGAGCAGGACGGCTCGCGCACGAATGACTATCACTGGTGGAGCAGCAACTATGACGATTACGACATGTTCATGGAAGCGGGTTCAGCCGGCGAGTTGGGCAAGCGTCGTGGTCTGGAGCAGACGGGTTTCTGGCGCAAGATACTTGAGCATCCGAACTACGATTCATTCTGGCGCGAACAGGCGGTCGATAAATTATTGGCGAAGGAGCCTTTGAAAGTTCCGGTGATGCTGGTTCAAAGCCTCTGGGACCAGGAAGACATCTACGGCGCGATTGCAGTCTACAAAGCGATTGAACCGAAGGATACCAACAACGACAGAGTCTTTTTGGTGATGGGCCCCTGGCATCACGGTCAGGAGATTGGCGACGGCAGTAGTTTGGGCGCTTTGAAATTTCACAGCGACACTGCGCTCTATTTTCGTCAGCACATTCTGCGGCCGTTTCTGGATCATTATTTGAAGGACGACGCACCGAAGTCAGATGTTGCGCCGGTCTCTGCTTTCGAAACGGGAACCAATGAATGGCGACGTTTGA
>DASWQK010000380.1:0-5882 GCA_036403735.1 Pyrinomonadaceae bacterium | reverse complement strand
GAATGTGGAGACGAGCACTGCCAAGAGCACACCGGTTCGTGATTGCTTCATTTTTTCCGCTCCCCTCAGAGGCTTTCTGTTCACGACCGCGCCTGTCATTCATTAATTCTCTAGTGTGCAGCGAAATCATTCTTGATCACTTGCCCGCCTTTCATTACGAAGCCGACACGCTCCAGTTCAGTAATGTCGGCCACAGGATCACCGGCGACAGCGACCAGATCAGCGAATTTTCCAGGCTCGATCGCTCCGATACGGTCCTGCCAGCCCAACATTTCTGCTGCATTGATAGTGATGGCACGGATCACATCGAGGGGCGACATTCCGGCGTCGCGCAGATTAACGAACGTTGCCACGCTCGCTTGCCCACGCGTCCTCCCCGGATAAAACCAGCACATGTCAGATCCGGCAGCGAAGCTCACTCCCGACTTCAGAACCCGCTGAACCAGATCCTGGTATTGTTTGTCCCGGCGTACACCGGAGCTGAGCCTGGAAGAGCGAGTCTCTGCAGACAACACTATGCTCGGTTCCATGATCTTCAGGAAGAAGCCACCATAAGACGTCAGCGTCAGGTCGAGGAAGATGCCTTTGTCGCGCATCTGCTTCAGTTGCTCGTCCGTCGCGTCATTGCCGTGCTCGATCGAATCCGCTCCCGCATCGATCGCTGTCTGAATGCTGTGCTTGTCGGCGGCATGCACCGCAACTTTCAGGTGTTCACGATGCGCCTCTTCGACAACCGCCGCCAGTTCAGCGACAGTGAGATTTTCGTCGGCTGTGACCTTGATCAAATCCACGTTCTGAAACGCATTCTGGCGGACGGCCTGCCGTGCGCTGTCGGCCCCGTCAATCAACAACAACTCCTGCTGAAGGATGGTGTCGGCAAGGGCGGGATTGAGATTCTGAACATACGAACCGCGCGTGATAAGTTTGCGTCCTGAAGCCAGGATCCTTGGGCCGGGAACGCGGCCCGATTTGATGGCGTCGCGCAGTTCGGTATCGCCGTCAATGCCCGAGTGGCCCAGGTTACGGACTGTGGTGATGCCGCTCTCGAGGTCTTCTCGCGCCAACTGCGCACCCAATAGAACGCGCTTGTTGGGTGATTCGACGATGGCCAATAGCATCCCCGGAGCAAACAGTCCGTTGAAATGACGCTGCATCTCCGCCTCTGGCGGCACGATGATGTCGAGAAACAGGTGCGTGTGGCCGTCAATCAGCCCCGGCAGCAAAGTCGCGGTGCCCAAGTCGATAATTTCCGCGCCGGCAGGAGCTGGTACTTGCGACGAGATTCCAATCTGCTTGATCTTGTCGCCTTCGATCAGAACGGCTGCGGGCGAAAGCACTTTTCCCGATCGCGGATCAAGCAAACGCTTAGCTCTTAATAGAATGATCGGATTGGCCGCCAGTCCGGAGCGGGTCGGCATTGTGTGCAATGCCATGAGTGACACCACAACGATAACGAATAGTTTCTGCATCTGACTCGCTCCTTTTTCTTTGGCGACGTTTTTGATTTACCTCATCGCCTGCCGTCGAATCAAGACGCGTTAAGTACTTTCTTTCAAAAATGCGTTGAGCCGTGTATTTATCGCGGTGAAGCGTTGTGGAGCTGTGATATCGAACGGGTGCGCTGTGCTAAATTACGGGTCCATGCCGTCGATTACGGAACGCAAAGGAATGTTTTGGCTCTTTCAACTCGCCGGCTGGGCAGCATATGGAATTGTGGTCGCTCTTTACACGATTCCATTTGCGAGCGAACGAGGAACCGTCGCATATCGGCTAACGTTGACCCTCACTTGTTTCGGCGGGACCTTCGTGCTGCGATGGGTCTGCCGGCGGCAATGGCAGAAAGGGTTCCGATTTCCTCAGTCACTGCTAATCGTTCTCGTCTGGTGTTCGCTGCTCACCTATTCGTGCTCGGCTCTCGCGATTAAGGCTGAATACATGTGGGGCACTCAGCTTCGTCCATTCAACTTACTGCTCAGCCTAACCACGGTCACGAATGCGGGTTTTGTGTTTCTTTCCTGGAGCGCCCTCTACTTCGGAATCAAGTACTATCAGGCGATTGAAGTTGAACGACGCCGCGCGCTGATTGCCGAGAACTCTGCGCGCGAGTCTGAATTGCGGGCGCTGCGTTATCAAATCCATCCCCACTTTCTCTTTAATACGCTGAACGCGATCTCCACTCTGGTGGTTGAAGGACAGGCCGAGGCGGCCACTTCGATGATCAGCCGCCTGGCTGATTTCTTTCGCGCAACCCTGGAGGGGCCATCCGTGAACGAAGTTAGCCTGGGTGATGAACTCTTCTTAACCAAACAGTATCTGGAAATCGAAAGACTTAGATTGGGCGATCGACTGCGCATCGAAATCACAGTCGATCCGTCTCTGCTTTCATGTCTGGTGCCACACCTCTTTTTGCAACCGCTGGTAGAGAATTCGATCCGGCATGGAATTGCTCCGCGTCTGGGTACCGGCCTGGTCTCAATCCTGGCTCGGAAGGACCGGGATCAATTAATAATCAAGGTGTGCGACGATGGTCTGGGAAA
Organism: Pyrinomonadaceae bacterium; assembly: GCA_036403735.1. Lineage (GTDB taxonomy): Bacteria > Acidobacteriota > Blastocatellia > Pyrinomonadales > Pyrinomonadaceae > UBA11740. The sequence goes on along the minus strand of DASWQK010000380.1, from coordinate 3,345 downwards.
GCAATCCCGGACGAGTGCGAAAAATAGCGACAGCAATGGCATTGGATTGAAGAACATAAACCGGCGCTTAACTGAGTTGTATGGAGACCATGGCGATCTGCAGTTGGAGTGGCCACAGACAGGTGGCTGTGAGGCGATCCTGAAGATTCCCTGGCACGAAGAACCGCTGGCCGCGGGGAATGACCGATGAAATATAAAGTGCTGATTGTGGACGACGAACCACTGGCCAGGCGCGGGATCCGGGCGCGATTGAAATCTGTTCCCGACCTCTTAATCCTGGAGGATTGCGAGGATGGGATAGCCGGACTAAAGGCCATCCGGCGCCATCAGCCGGATTTGGTTTTTCTCGACATTCAAATGCCCGGTCTGAGTGGCTTCGAGATGCTAAAGCGTCTGCCAAAGAGCAAAACTCCTTTCATCATTTTCCTGACAGCTTATGACGAATATGCCTTGCGTGCTTTCGAAGTGCATGCGCTGGATTATCTGCTAAAGCCGATTGATAACCAACGATTCACTGAATCAGTGCAGCGGGCTCTTCGTCAATTGAAGCTCCAGGCCGCAGATTCCATCGAGGCGAGGTTGCGCAGTTTACTCGATGAACATTAGAACCATCGCGCCGGGGGCTATCTCGAGCGGTTTACTGTTCGGACTGGCAGTCGAATTACTTTTGTGCTGGCCGATGAAATTGATTGGATTGAAGCTGTAGGAGATTACGCAAGCCTACATGTAGGAAACAAGAACTCTTTACTTCGAGAGACATTGACCGCTCTGGAACAGCGCCTGGATCCGGCAAAGTTCATCCGCATACACCGTTCCGCCATCGTTCAAGTCTCACGAATTTGTGAACTTCGCACTCTTCCAAACCGCGAGTTACGTCTGAGGTTGACTACCGGTGCGGATTTGAAGGTAAGTCGCACGTACCGGCACCGGTTGGATCCATGGCTATCTGCCAGCTAATGTGTAGAGGGGTGCGCAAAGTGGACCGATTGCGGAGTCGTCCATGTTGGCACTCAATGAACGCCCCCAAGGGCCAGGACCGAGCAACAACAATAAAAACTTGATAAGCAACAGTTCGTTGATCAAAAAGAAATTGGCTCCGCGGCTCGCGCGTGATGACGCCGCCGCTAAGACCTCGGAGAAATCCAAAAACAAACCCGATGCTCGACCGTTCGATAGATTTCTTCCGTTGTTCTGAGCTTTTGTTCTGCGACGCGAATCAAAATTGCATTCGGGCAAGGAATCTCCCCTGCATGGTGACAGACGCAGTAAGTAGGAATTTACCGCAAGTGCGCCAATCTAAACCCGTTTGATCGAGGGGGTTCACCGAATATCCAAGTGGCCAATACGTGGCCAAAAAAACCAGGAAGGGACGTATACGCGATGGTAAGGAATGGGAAAGAACGGGAAAACCATTGCGCTGGAAATAAACGGTAGGAACAAGAGCCCCGAAGATTGGCGTCGAGAATCTTTCAAAACCGATAAGCGCATCTCTCGCATAGAAGCGTGCAGGCCTCGTTAAATGCCCGCCGTGGTCCTCTTGGAAAGAGTTTCGACCCATCGCCACAGCCAAAGTTGCATAAGAAATTCGACTTGACGTGGCCGACGGGGAAAAACTCCTGTTCACACCCTTCGCATTCTTTGCCCGCGCCGAACAACTTTCCAAGGTTCCGCTAGTCGATTCTCGTCTCTATTTCGGCGGAATATTAAGTTCGTAAATGACTGATTGGCCTAGTGGATCGAACACCTGAAAATGAGGTTTGTTATCGTCATCTACGTAGATCTTGATTGCGTTGCGTCCCCATTTGTTCTTGATAAAGACTCCCGCGTCGTTGTACGACTTGCCATCTTGAGTCCCTCGCTGAACCCCAAAGAACAACCGCCGCGCGAATATCTTTCCCGCCTGAGCCGCTTTCAATTGCAGATCGTCTCGTTGCCTTCCAGAGAGCTTTTGCATCTGGTTATAGACTCCATACTCCTCTTGCACGGCCGGCCAATCAGGCCGTTGATTGATAGTAAGTCCGTCTTCAATCCGGAATGTCTGCGCGTCTTTTTTCTCTTCGTGATGTAGGTAAACATTTTGATCCTGCCGGAACTGGTCGAATGTCAATGTGCAGTCAGCGTCTTGTCCTCCGGGAATAACCCGCCCACGAAAAACGAGACCTCCCGTTTCTTGTCCTTCTTCGTTGTAGAACATCAAGCCGGCGATTCTCACCGGTCCATTTTCCGCGCGCTGGCCTGAATTGAAGCCTGCGGAACTGGAAAGCACAGCGCGAAGCGTGCCGTTTGCTTCGACGATATTGATCTTCCTGACCGTGATCTCATCCAAGACTTTTTTGGCGTCTGTCTGTTCGGCTGCTGCTCTACTTGGCATCACAAGACCACACAATACCGTAGCGCTGAACGCGAGCGTTACCAGCGCCGAATATACAACCAGGAATCGTTGATTACCAAAAACTTTCATGTGTGTCCTCCCTATTATTCTGAATTCGTCGAAAAGTTCCTTTTAGTCGGCGAAAACGGGCCGTCGGCGAACCATTTTCCATGTAGTAAAGATTTAGCCGGGTTTCCTGTCACCGCAGCCAGCTTACGCGGACTTGCATAGACCTTTGTCCTTCGGGATGGCCGCCGGTCGTATCGTCCTCCGCTGCGCTTGAGTGAAAACGATCACGGCTAACAGCCTAGGATCAGCACGATCTTACTCAAGTTCAGCCCGACCTAGTAACGCAACTTTCCCTAAAGCTCTCGGGCATATAGCTGTGTCAACCTATATTGCTACCGATGCAAGGGTCACTCATTCCCATAATCGCCGATCCGCTGCGAGCCAGTGCGCCCTAAGTCTGCGCTGCTCCGCCGTAGCGTCTGTAATTTCGTTAATCTTTACGGTGGGGCGATTGTATCCATTTACAAACATCACAACTTGCTCCACGCCGCCATTACGTATGACTTCAACCCGCGCCGTCTTGCCCAGGTGAAGTTTTCCAAGCTAACTTCTGAAGTCCGACGCGTTCGTCACGGGATTCGTGTCGACCGAGACTAGGCGATCACCCGTGTGCAACCCTGCGCGTCCCCACGCGCTCGCTGGATCGAGAAGGCGAATTCTCAAAGCCGGATCTGTGGCCGTATTGAAAAGAAAAAGTCGAAGGTCTGGCTTGGGTGTTCCGTCCTTATTGAGGGCCGGCACCCAAGAGACATGCGCGCGTAACCCGATTGTTCGGAAATAACGATTGAAGTCTATGGATTGCATTCCCCGTACGTGTGCTTCGAAAAAAGAGTGAGCGTCGCAACCACAAACATCATGAACAGCGCTTTCGATGTTGCCATCAGTGATGCCGAGTTCCGGCGTAA
>DASWQK010000379.1:0-3211 GCA_036403735.1 Pyrinomonadaceae bacterium | reverse complement strand
TTAATTATTCAAGCTTTTCGGTTTTGTAGTAGCATAGTCGCAGTCATGTCAGATCACATTGAATCAACACCGGGCACTCGGAATGGCAAACCCAGGATTTCGGGGACCCGAATCACTGTGGCTGACGTCGTCCTGATGCATCGGCGCCTCGGTCGCGCCCTAGAAGAAATTGCCGGCACGTACGATCTACCGATCGCTGCTGCCTATGCCGCCATGGCTTATTACTACGATCACAAAGACGAGATTGATCAAAGCCTCGATGAAGAAGAAGCCCTGGCCGAGGCTTTCAAACAGAACAATCCCTCACGCCTGCGCGCAAAGTTAGAAGCCCTCTCCCATGGCTGATCGAATTCGTTTCCATTTAGACGAACACGTAGACCCGGCTATTGCCACAGCCCTCCGCCGCGCCGGAATCGACGTAACTACGACAATTGAAGCCGGCCTGCGAACCAGAAACGACGAAGCTCATCTACAGTTCGCGCGAGATGAAGGACGCGTAATCGTCACGCGCGATCAGGATTTTCTTCGGTTGGCGGCGCAGAGGAGCGAACATTGCGGCATTGTGTTCTACACTGCGAATCAGACGATGCGTGAAATTATCGAGGGACTGATTTTGATTTATGAGGTTATGTTGCCAGGTGAAATGGCAGAGCAACTTGTTGGATTGACTTGGAGAGATATCAGATGGCGCCACGAAGCAGGACTGACCCTGAATAAAAAATGACATCGGTTTGTTCATCGACGTCTACTGTGAAGGTGTGCATGGATCGGATCGGCCGCCGTCCGCGCGCCACGCACCAACCATTAAACGTGCGGAACGACAACTGCTAAGATATCCCCGCAGGAATCGCCTAATGGAGTCAAAAGTAGTTCCGGTGCGTCCGAGCTATCAAAGGCAATTCGCGGTGATCGCTTCTCTGGCTTTTGCTACGATCATTTGTCTGGGTCTGTTTGCTCTGCGCGTGGTGCATTCACACCGGTTCACTTATCGATATCTCATTTGGAATCTGGTTCTGGCGTGGCTCCCGACCCTCAGTGCATTAGCAGCTTACAATCTGCATCGCCGCCATCGATGGATCAACTGGCTGCTGGTACCGGCGTTTGCGCTTTTCTGGCTAGTCTTCTTCCCCAACGCGCCGTATCTAATCACCGACATCATGCACCTGCAAAGACAGGCAGCCGCGCCTTATTGGTACGACCTGCTCTTGTTCGTCGCCTTTGCGTGGACCGGCTTTTTCCTGGGACTCGTTTCGCTACTGCTAATGCAGGAAATTGTCCGCAAGGCCGCAGGGACGAAAGCAAGCTGGGCATTTGCATGTGGGGTGCTCGGATTAAGCAGCTTTGGCATCTATCTCGGTCGTTTCTTACGTTGGAACAGTTGGGATCTGTTTCTAAATCCGGGGGGACTACTCGCCAATGTTTCCGAGCAGGCACAGGACCCATTTACACGCTTTCAGGCTTTTGTTTTCTCCGTGATCTTCGCTGGATTCTTTTTAGCCATGTACCTGGCGCTCGTTGCAATAATCCATTTTCATCAGGAAATCCGCAACGCGTGACCTGACTTCGATTCACGTGTTTCTACTCACGCATTGCATGTGCTAACCTTTCGCAATCGCAAAACCCGATTACGATAGTAGCTATTAAGTAACAAAGTACCGCTATGCCCTGGTTTCGCAAAAAGAAAGGCAAGATCGAGCCGGTAAGCGACAAGGATCGCGTCGTACGCACGGAAAATGTGTTCGTGCGGTGCGACGAATGTGGCGCACATCTGTATAAGAAGGAACTTGAAGAAAATCTTCAGGTCTGCGTGCACTGCAATTTTCATTTTCGCATCGGCGCCTACGACCGGCTCGAAAAACTGTTCGACGATGCGTACTGTGAAGAGTTGGACTCAGAAGTGGTCTCGACTGATCCGCTGGAGTTCGTTGACAGCAAGCCTTACGTGAATCGCATTTCCCAGGCTCAGCACGCGACCGGATTACCGGAGGCTGTCATCACTGCGCGGGGCAGGGTAGGCGGTCACCGCGTCTTTGCGGGCGCGATGGACATGAATTTCATCGGCGGCTCGATGGGCTCAGCCGTCGGCGAAAAACTCACCCGCTTGATCGAGCGTGCCATCGGCGAGCGCGGCGCCGTGATCATTTTTTGCGCCTCAGGCGGCGCGCGCATGCAGGAAGGCACGCTGTCGTTGATGCAGATGGCGAAGATCTCAGCGGCCCTCGCCGCCCTCGAAGAGCGACACCTGCCATTCATTTCCGTGCTGACTGATCCAACTACCGGCGGAGTGACCGCGAGCTTCGCGATGCTTGGTGACTTGATTGTGGCGGAGCCAAAAGCGCTGATCGGATTCGCGGGTCCCCGCGTAATCGAGCAAACGATCCGGCAAAAACTGCCCAAGGACTTTCAGCGGTCCGAATTTCTCCTGGCCCATGGGATGGTTGACGAGATCGTGGATCGCCGAGAGATGCGGCCGTTTTTGATCAAGTCGCTTGATTTCATGATGAATCCGAACATCACCGAGAAGTCTCAGGTTTCAGGTCTCAAGTTTCAGGTTTCTCAAGCGAGCTAGCCTGAGGCCACTGGATTTCCGCGGTTACGTCTCAACGCGGCGGCGGTGGCAGTTCCCTCAGAATTTGCCCACCCAGGCACATAAGATTCCCAAACAGGAAAGCGCCGCCGACCGCCTCAAGATCATTCTCCACGGCCATCATCCCTGTTTCGCACTCTTCGACAGTGACGTCGGCGAAACCAATGGAGCCCGGTTCAAGGTGGTAGCGCCACGCGCGATTGTAATAGATCCGCTCCTTAACGACGATGCCATTGGTCGAAAGGGTCCTTCCCCCGACCAGGCTCCTGGCCTCGGCGATCCTCGCCGCATCGTTCAGTTTGATAATGAACCTTTCGGGCCGGGTGGGGTCACCAATCTCAAAGAAGGCCTCCGGCAGTGCCTCGCTCTGGGTGAACCGCTGGCGGTACTCGGTCGACACCAGAAATGCTTTGACCATCTCGGCATCAACAAAGTTGCCGTTGAATTGATTGAGCTTGTCGCGCCAGAATAGGTAGCCGCCAGGGTCCGGCTCGCGCCGAAGATAGCCAAAATATTGCATCACTACAAACGCTCCATTGAACTCGCGGCGCATCAGCTCGGAATTGTCCGCGACTTTGCCAAGCGCGCTCGCCCGTGTCTCCGTACCCGAGTTGAGGCCGTTGA
>DASWQK010000378.1:0-8611 GCA_036403735.1 Pyrinomonadaceae bacterium | reverse complement strand
AAGACAACCATGCGCTTTGGCTTCTTCCCTTTCGCCAGGGCTTCGGCCAATTCCAAAACCGCCGTGACGCCGGAAGCATCGTCATCCGCGCCGTTGAAAATATTGTCGCCTGGCATGTTCGCGCGCACGCCGAGATGATCGAGATGGGCCGAAAGCAGGATCGTCTCTTTCGACAACTTTGGATCGATGCCGCGCAGGATGCCGATCACATTCGTGGTTACAGCTTCGATGGGAGCGGCATTCGGATCGCGTTGTCGTCGCTGAAACTTCACGCTTTGCAGGTAATCGCCGTTGTCTCCGGCAGGCTCGATCTTTAGCAGCTTCAACTGCGACGCGATGTATTTGGCCGCTGCCAATTCGTCAGCAGTTGCGCTGCCCCGGCCGCGCATCTCGTCGCTGGCGAGCGCGTTCATATAGCTTCGTACGGACTTTTCCGAAACAGTTGTTTTGGGTTTCGAGGTTTGCGCGACAGTTGGTTTGGTGGAAGTAAAACCAAACCAGTTTATTGATAGCAGGAGAGCGACTGCGAGTATTCGATGTCTAATTGGGGTGGCATTGCCCAAAAACTCGAGTAGACGAACGCGGTACGGAACCGGTCGCGCCAGCGACCGGGTCGTTTCATCGAGATTACCCGCTTGCTGGCGCAAGCGGTTCCGTACCAGATCGCTACCTCGACGCATCATTACCACTTCTTGGTCAACGCAAATTAGAATCTTCATTTCTTGACCTCGCCGCTCATCATTAATGAGCCGGCCTCTCTGTAGGCCACGAAATCCGCCCGGCTCTGAAACGAGCCGCCAGAGTAATCTTCCGGAACGGGTGTGGGGTCGAGCAGGCGCTCGTCGCGAATGTTTGTGAAGCCCGCATCGATGAACAACGAGTGATAGTCATCGACGCTCAGCAACTCAACCGGAACATTCAAGTTGTCGATCCATTGATGTGTCGCTTCATTCTCCCAATAGAGATCGACGACCGCGACAAACAGTCCGCCATTTTTCATGACCCGATGAATTTCGCTCAAAGCCTTTGGAATATTTTGATAGTAATAGAGCGACTCCATCGAAAACGTATGAGTGAATTCGTCCGTATCGAATGGGAGCTGCTCAGCACTGGCAACTTGAAAATCAACATTGGTGTAAGACTGTGAAGCTTCACGCGCCACGCGAACCATCTCGTCCGAGATGTCGATGCCGGTCACGCGACCGTTAATCGCAGAGCCCGCCAACAAGCGCGTCGCCCAACCCGATCCGCACCCGACGTCGAGCACGCGCCCATTGCTTCCCACATTCATGCGCGCAATGGCCTGCTCGCCGATCGGTCGATGGCTGCGCTCCATGCTGTCGCCTTTGCCGGCGCGCGCCCATTCGTTGAATTCAGTGCGAAGTTGATCGTCCATCTGCGAGCCCTGATCGTTTAGAGTCGGGCTACTGCCCGACTAAGCGGGCGGTAGCCCGCTTCTAAACGAAGTGGTGATTTACGGCTTTAGCCTATAAAGCATCCGTGGAAACGGAATCGTTTCGCGAACGTGCTCGATGCCGCACATCCAGGCGGTGCAGCGTTCGATGCCCATGCCAAAACCGGAATGCGGTACGCTGCCATAGCGGCGCAGATCGAGATACCATTCGAATGCTTCTTTTGGCAGGCCGTGGGCTGCGATTTGTTGTTCGAGAAACTCAACCGAAGTTGCGCGCTCGCCGCCGCCAATCACTTCGCCGTAGCCTTCCGGCGCCAGCACATCAACGCCCAGCGCGTAATCCTCGTGTTCAGGATCGCGCTTCATATAGAAGGCTTTAACCACGGCGGGATAATGATGGACCATCACGGGCCGATCGTATTTGCTTGAAAGAAAACTCTCATCGGGCGCGCCCAGATCACCGCCCCACTCGAATTTATTTTCCATCGCGCCTTGCGCAAAACCTTCATGCAGCATCTTGACCGCGTCGTCGTAATGCAGGCGCGGAAACGGCGGAATGATCGATTCGAGCTTCGAGGTATCGCGCTCGAGCGTCTTCAACTCTTCCTGTCGCGTTTCCAAAACCCTTGAGGCGATGTACGAAAGAAATCGTTCAGCCAAATCCATTACGTCGTCGAGCGTTGCATAAGTCATCTCTGGCTCGACCATCCAAAACTCGGTCAGGTGGCGCCGCGTCTTGGACTTCTCAGCGCGAAACGTTGGACCAAAGCAATAAACTTTGCCGAAGGCGGCCGCGGTCGCTTCGTTGTAGAGCTGGCCCGATTGGGTGAGATAGGCTTTCTCGTCTCCAAAATAATCGACTTCGAAGAGCGTCGTCGTGCCTTCACAGGCAGCGGGAGTGAAGATCGGGGTGTCAGCCAACGTGAAGCCATCGTTATCGAGAAAGTCGCGCACGGCTTTGACCACTGCGTGCCGCACCTTCAAAATCGCGTGCTGCTTTTTCGAGCGTAGCCATAGATGACGATTGTCCAGAAGAAACTCCGGGCCGTGTTCTTTCGGCGTGATGGGAAAGTCGTGCGCATTCTGGATGACTTCAGCGCTAACGACGTCGATTTCGACTCCGCCGGGCGCGCGCGCATCTTCGCGCACACGACCATTTACGATCAACGATGATTCCTGGCCCAGGCCTTTCAGCGCGTCCCAAATCTCCGGGGTCACTGCGTTTTTGGCTACGACTCCCTGCACGATGCCCGTGCCGTCGCGCAATTGTGGAAACAGCAGCTTGCCGCTGGAACGCATGTTATAAAGCCAGCCCTTCAGGGTGACTTCTTCGCCGACGTGTGTTGATAAGTCTTTGATGTAAGTTTGATTCATTAGCCGTATCAATGTGAACGTGCATTCGCCGAAAACGGGGCAGTAGCCCGACCGTAAGGGAGGGCGTCAAGAACGCACGCCCTTGCTGACGCGCGGGCTACTGCCCCGATCTTCTGTTACCCGATTCTCTCCTTAATCATTCGCTGTAGAACTGGAAAGCGCGCTAACCACTCGGCCGCCTGAAGCACAATCAAAAATGTGGGATGAATGTGGCGCTCATAAAAAAGTCCTCGACCATACACAGCGGTCTGACATGAGAAAGTCCCCACCGCTTTCAGGCCGCGCTGAATAGTCATGAGTCGAAATTCTTTACTGAAGTCGTCGGGATCGATCGGCTCCAGCCCGTAAGGTCTGCGCGTATCGAGAAAAAACAGACGATGACTGCGGACCTCTGCCAATGAAGGCGGGCCCGGTTGCCGATCGAGCAACAGAGACACCAAATCATAGCTGGCCGGTCCCATGCGCGCGTCCTGATGATCGACGACCCGAACGCGGTTTTCCGGGTCGAGCATCAGGTTCGCGGTGTGATAATCGCGATGGCAAAGCACGCGTGGGCAACCAGACAATTCCGCGGCGACGTCATTCAATTCAGCTTTCAGCTCGGCCTCCTGGCCGTGCGTCAATGTCTCTTTCCGATAGCTTCCAAAGTAATGCTCAAAAAAGAAGTTCAACTCCCAGGATAGCTTCGCTTCATCAAAGGCGAGCCGGCTGGCAATCGAATCGCGCTCGAATGCGGTTGCGGTGGCGGCCTGGATGCGAGCGATAATGTCGATCGCTTGCTCGAGCAAACTCTCACGTTCTTCGTCAGTCGCTGCTTCGAACACCTGGCACAATTGCCGGCTGCCCAGGTCTTCCTGCACGATGATGCCGGCGTCAGCATCGACGTCGTAAACTTCGGGGACAGGCAGATTGCAGTCACGGAACAGTCGAGTGACATCAAGATACGGATGCACCGACGCGTCGAATGGCTCGGGATAAACGGCCGCAACCGCGTTTCCTTTATCCCACGGAATCCGAAAGTACTCTCTCGTCGAAGCATCAGGCGTCAACGCGGTAATATTTTTGTCGCGCGCTCCGAATCGTCCGGCCAGATACACTTCAAGCCGCTCACGGGCGCTGGCTGTGAAAGCGGTTGAAGTAGATTGAATGACTGAACTCATGCAGTGTGATCAGGGTGTTGGGTTTAGGGTGCCGGGGTTTGGATATGAGACCTTGCGCAAATTATCGAGTGTTAACAAACAAATCCGATTCACTGAATAGAAACGCGCAACACCCTACACCCTGAACCCAATACCTTGCATCATGTAAGCGAATCTTATCACTGCGATAAGGAGACGACAAAATTCTCGCCTCTGGTTTCACCCGTGAGGGCCTTTGCGGGTTTCTTTTTGCCGGCGACGATCTCGTTGCGGACAACGACGCAGTTTTCGATCACTTCGCCCGGGCGAATGCGCACGCGATCACCCAGGACCGCCCGCCGCACAGTGGCCCCGCCTTCAACCCTGACATCGTCCCACAGAATTGAATCCCGGACATCTGCACCGGAATCAATGGCAGCATTCCGGCCCGCGTAAAGAGGACGACCCTGTTCGCGCAGCAGGGCCAGACTGATATCGAGGTATCGCTGCAAAGTTGAAAGCTCGAACCACATCCCTTCGGCAACATGGGCCACGATGCGCTCACCATTCGCGATCGCCTGCGGATAGACCTTGACGACCGTATCCGAAAAAACGGTTCGCGGAATGTAGTCGAAGATGCGTGGCTCGAGGATTTGAATGCCGGTGAACATCAGCGGTGGCTCGTCAGCGAAAGGCTGCGTTACAGAGGGCATGCCGGCGAAACGCGTAACCAAACCATCATGCGTCTCGATCATACTAAAGCGCTCGCGAGCGGTGTTGCGTTTCAGGACCAGGGTGGCCAAAGCATTCTGTGCGCGATGATGGGCCAGGGCCGCATTCAGATCGAGATTGGTGATCAATTTACCGTTAACCACCGCGAAGGTCTCTCCGTCAAGAAGGGCGCGCGCATTATCAAGCGCACCACTGGTGCCCAGAATCACCGGCTCGTGCACGTACTCGAGATGCACGCCAAACTTGCTTCCATCACCGAGCGCGCGCCGCACCGAGTCGGGCTCGTGATGAAGATTCACGACCACTTCTTTGATTCCGCAGGTCGCCAGGTATTCGGCGACGTAACCAACCAGCGGCTTCCCCAGTACGGGCAGCGCCGGTTTAGTGCGGTCGGCAGTCAACGGCCAAAGCCTCTCGCCAAATCCCGCTGCCAGAATCATTCCTTTCATCAAAGCCATTCTAATTGAAAAAGCTCCGGCGACCACTCATAAGCGCTTCTTCTGTTGTAAATAAGAAAAATATTCGCGTAATTCATTTGAAGCCGCATCGTTTAGTGTCGTAAGCTAACCACCGGCTTTTCATATCGCTATTCATTCAGGGGACAAATGCCATCTGACCGATTCCTGTCGCTGCCATTCGAACAACAGATTGGCCAATTCTTTTTCATCGGACTGCCGGGTAAGACAATCGATTCCGAAGCGCGTGAATTGATCGAAGAGATCAAACCCGGAGGGATAATTCTTTTCGGGCGCAACGTCGAGTCTCCCGAGCAAGTACGCAAGTTGCTCGATGACGCTCGCGCGCTGGTGCCGACGCAGCTGTTGTGCGGCATCGATCAGGAAGGTGGCCTGGTCGATCGTCTGCGCGAAATTTTCCCGGCGATGCCTTCCGCGCGCGCGCTGCGCCAGCACGGTGATCTTGCCGGTGTGCGCACGTTGGGAAGAATCACGGGCGAGCTGCTGCGCATGCTCGGCATCGATATCAACTTTGCGCCGGTGATGTCGATCATCACTCAGGCGCGCAGTCAACTGACCAACGGACTGTACTCGCGTTCGTTTGGCAGTTCACCCGGCGAAGTTCTCGGTTACACAACTGTCTACATGCGCGGGTTGCAAGGCACCGGATGCCTGGGTTGCTTAAAGCATTTTCCGGGAATCGGGGCCGGCACAGTGGACTCGCACATTGAAATGCCGATGGTGCCGCTGTCGCGCGACGACTTGCTCGCACAGGATCTCGCGCCTTATATCGAACTGTTTCAGCGCGCCGACGATCGGGTGCGGGTGGTGATGGTTAGTCACGGCGGCTTTCCCAACATCGACATCAAGAAAGGAACGACGGGCGGTCTGGTCGAGCCGGCTTCGATCAGTTCCACCATCGTCTCACACCTGCTGCGTAAGGAAATGGGTTACAGACATCTGGTAGTGACTGACGACTTAGAGATGGGCGCCATTGCCAAGCACTGCGAGATCGAAGAGGCGACTGTCAAGGCATTCAATGCGGGCGAAGACATGCTGTTGATTTGCGCTACGCCCGAAACCATTCGCCGTGGTTACCACTCATTGTTAGCGGCGGCGCGGGACAAACAGCTCAGCGAGCGTCGCATCCAGGGTTCGCTCAAGCGGATTGCGGCGACGAAAACATTGGCCCAGGGGCCGCGACCGCTCGACACGGAACGATATGAAAAGTTGGCAAATGATGTCCGAGAGCTTAACAAGAGACTGGATTACGTGTATCCGGGAGAATCGCATGTGCAATAGGCTTCCGTCTGAACGCAGGTCCTGGCGGCTGTTCGCCTTGATCGTATGCGTGGCCGTCCTCTTATGCAGCGGTTCATCCTGCCGGCGCAATCGCAGCAACGGTTTCGTCATCGCTCTTTCAGATAACGTCAAGACAATCGATCCAATCGGCTCGCCGTCGGTCGATGCGGCCAGCGAACGGGTCCGCGTATTGATCTTCAATTCCCTGGTGAAGAAGGACGAAAAGTTCGATTACGTGCCGGAGCTCGCTTCGAACATTCAACGATCCGTTGATGGGTTGACATTCACTTTCACGATGCGCGACGGCGTGACGTTCCACGACGGACGTCCTTTTACCTCCGCTGACGCGAAGTACACGCTGGACACGGTACTGGGCAACAGCTTTGCCAAGTCGGCGAGCTTCTTCGAGGGCACTGGCGCCAACCGTACGGCATACGTAAAAAGCATTGAAGCTCCGGACGCTCATACGCTGGTTATTCAACTAAGCAAGCAATGGACGGGACTCTTGCCGAACCTTGTTACGATTGCGATGATTCCGAAAGACGGCTATGAATCAGAGAAGACGCAACCCCTCGGCACGGGTCCGTTCAAGTTCAAGAGCTACGATTCCACTCAGCAAGTGTTGGATCTCGAAGCGAATTCGAATTACTACGATGGGCCCCCACGCATTCCAACGTTGCGTGTCCGGGTAATCGCGGACGCGAACGCGATGCAAGCCGAACTGCGCAGCGGACGCGTGGATATCGCGCCATTGGCGACCAGTCTTTCACCGGACGCAATCAAGTCTTTGGCGCAGGACCCGAACTTAAATGTACAAAAATTCCCCGGATCGAATCTGAACCTGCTGACTTTCAATACCAAAGAACCGCCTTTGGATAACGTCAAGGTTCGCCAGGCCATAGCCTACGCTATTAATCGTGAGAGCCTCATACGCGATTTGGTTTTGGACCAGGGAATAATCGCTCACAGTATTCTGCCCGAAGCCTCGTGGGCCTATGCAAAGCCGGTGACTTATCAATTCGATCCGAATAAGGCAAAGCAGTTGCTGGACGAAGCGGGCTTCCGCGATCCGGACGGCGATGGGCCACAAATGCGCTGGACAAAGCCTCTGCTGTTTCGGATTTCGGGCAGCAGTGCAGCCGCACGCCAATATGCCAGCGTGATTCAGAATTATTTAGCGAGCGTCGGTGTGCCTGTCACGATCGAAACATCGGAATTCAACACCATGCGACAGCTGGTGCAGAACGGTCAATTTCAGATTAACTATAGTCAATGGGTCGGTGGCAATCAGGATCCGATCTTCTATCACGACCTCTTCGCCACGTCAGAAATTGCCAGCCAGACCGGCGGCCTCAATCGCAGCCGTTACAGTAATCCTGAATTGGATAAGATCCTTGACGATGCTAAGAACACCTACGACCACGCGATCGCCGGTCCACTCTATGCGAAGGCCCAGGAGATTGTTGGCCGCGATGTGCCGGTGTTTCCACTCTGGTACCAGGCGAACATGGTGATCGCCAAAAAGAACGTCGGCAACATTCACGTGAACGCGAGCGGCGACTGGGGGTTTGTGAAGGATTTGACGCAACAGTGAAGCGTGTCAGAAGCCCGACCGTTAGGTAAGGCATCTTTAGCGATCAGCGTTCTCGCTTACGCGCGGGCTTCTGAGAGGGGCCGCGTAAATCTGCGGTTAAACCGGGCTTTCGATCAACGCATTCAGTCTTTTTCGGACGTCCTCGCTAACGTTCACGAATTCAATGCCCGCGCCCGTGGGCGGCGCTCCTTCCATCACGCGCAGCAGATAACGGACCTGGCCTCTCAAAGTGATCGTGCCGGCACGCTCGGCGGTCCATTTGAGGTAGATCTCCTGACCAGACGCCAGGTCTCGCTTCGTGACCAGAAAGCATCCGCTAATGCTGAGGCTGGTGACGCGATCGTAAAAATCATACTCGGGTCCCCAGCCCCAATCAGCAAAGAAGTCGACGTTAATGCGCGGATGTCTTCGTTGTTCAATAGTGCCCATGGTTTTTGTTACAGAACCCCGACAGGTCGGGGTTTCGTATCAATCGACAGACTACTCCGGAATTACCAGATCCTGAATCTCTGCCCAGGCGATCACACCTTCGCGAATCAACCTGGGCTCTCCACCTGAAACATCAACAACTGTCGACGGAAGATCGCTCTCAACTTCTCCATCATCGATAACTAGATCGATA
>DASWQK010000377.1:0-4030 GCA_036403735.1 Pyrinomonadaceae bacterium | reverse complement strand
GCAGTTTTTGTAGCGCAAACTGTCAGTTTGCGATGATAATTTGGAAGGGTCACATTTTACGCAAGCTGATAGTTTGCGCTACATCAGCAGTTCACGCCCGCAGTAAAAATCATGGAAGAATATTCAGACCGAACCCCTACTGACATCGCCCGTTTTCCAATGGTCCCGATTCGCGATGTGGTGATCTTTCCCTTTACCAAAGTCGCATTCAAGATCGGCCGGCCCGGCTCAGTGCGCGCGCTGGAGATGGCACTCGCTTCCGATCGCACAATTTTTCTTTCCACCCAACACGACGCGACCGTCGACGAACCGACGCCAGATCAAATCTATCGGATAGGAACGATTGCGCGCATCCTGCAATCGCAGCGACAGGAAAATGGCCAGATCAAAGTAGTGGTCGAAGGACGCGAGCGCGCCACGACCATTCGCGTTGACAACAACGCCGGGGCGTTCACGGCGACCGTCCGGCGCGCGCCGATTGCCAGCGAAGAGGGCGTGCGCACCGATGCGCTGGTCCAGAAGATCTCCCAACTGATTGAGCAACATTTGCGGCTGGCGCCGGATGTCCAACCGGACGCGCTGCAAACGGCAATGCGCAACGCTGACCCGTCGCACATGGCGGACGCACTCTCATCGCAACTACGAATTTCGGTCGAAGACAAACAGGGCTTGCTCGAATTGTTTTCCGCGCAAGCGCGGCTCGCTCGCTTGATCGAGATTCTGGAAATCGAACTTGAAAAACGGCAGCTCGATCGCACAATCCAAACGCGCGTGAAGCGCCAGATGGAGAAGGCGCAGAAGGAGTATTACCTCAACGAGCAAATCAAAGCGATTCACAAAGAACTGGGTCGCAAGGACGAGCGCGCCGAACTCGACGAGCTGAAAAAGAAGATCGAAGAAGCGGGCATGACCGAAGAAGCGAAAGAGAAAGCGCTTCAAGAATTGCACCGGCTGGAAGCCATGCCGCCGATGTCTGCCGAAGGCACAGTTTCACGGACCTACATTGACTGGCTTGTCAGTGTGCCCTGGAAACAAAAATCGAAGGAAATCAGGGACCTCACCAAGGCGGAAGAAGTTCTTAACGAGGACCATTTTGGGCTGGAAAAGATCAAGGATCGCATTCTTGAATATCTCGCCGTCCGCCAGTTAGTAAAGAATCCGAAAGGATCGATCCTCTGCTTTGTGGGACCGCCGGGAGTCGGAAAGACCAGCCTCGGCAAATCCATCGCGCGGGCCACCGGCCGAAAGTTCGTTCGCCTGTCACTGGGCGGCGTGCGCGACGAAGCCGAGATTCGCGGCCATCGTCGTACCTACATTGGCGCTTTGCCCGGCCAGATCATCCAGATGATGAAGAAGGCCGGAACTGTGAACCCGGT
Source organism: Pyrinomonadaceae bacterium (assembly GCA_036403735.1). Lineage (GTDB taxonomy): Bacteria > Acidobacteriota > Blastocatellia > Pyrinomonadales > Pyrinomonadaceae > UBA11740. Next base: position 2,654 of record DASWQK010000377.1, on the reverse strand, counting down.
GCTGCTGCTCGACGAAGTCGACAAGCTCGGCACTGATTTTCGCGGCGACCCGAGCGCTGCCCTGCTCGAAGTTCTCGATCCGGAACAGAACCACATGTTTCAGGACCACTACCTCGACGTGGAATTCGATCTTTCGAAGGTTTTCTTTATCGCCACCGCGAACGTGATGCACACCATCCCGCCGGCTCTGCAGGATCGTCTGGAGGTGCTGCGTCTCTCGGGTTATACGGAACGCGAGAAGCTCGAAATCGCCAAGCGTCACCTGGTTACGAAACAAGCAGAATCAAATGGCTTGCGAACTGACCAATTCGAATTCACCGATGAAGGCCTGCTGGAAATCATTCGTCACTACACGCGTGAATCAGGCGTGCGCAACCTCGAGCGAGAGATCGGATCGTGCTGTCGCAAGATTGCACGCAAATTCGTGGGCGAAAGCGTCGCCGCGGATTTCAAAGATCTGGTTGGCGCAGAGCGCGTTCAGCAAATGCTCGGGCCAATCAAGTTCCGCCAGCAGGGCGTTGCCGCGGAGAGCGAAATCGGCCTGGCAACCGGTCTTGCCTGGACAGAAGTTGGCGGCGAGGTACTGCAAATCGAAGCGACGCTGGTCAAAGGCCGCGGCGCCGTGACGCTGACCGGCAAACTCGGCGACGTTATGCAGGAATCCGCGCAGGCTGCGCTGACTTGCATCAAGGCGCGCGCCGAACGGCTGGGCATTAATCTCGATTTCATTCGCAAACGCGACCTGCACATTCACGTGCCCGAAGGTGCGATTCCCAAGGATGGACCGTCGGCCGGCATTACCATGGCCGTGGCGATGGCTTCCGCCTTAATGCGTCAGCCCATTCGAAAGAATGTCGCGATGACTGGCGAGATAACTTTGCGCGGACGCATTCTGCCAATTGGCGGCGTCAAGGAAAAACTTCTGGCCGCGCATCGCTTCGGCATCGACACGATTATTCTGCCGAAGGACAACGAAAAGGATTTGCCCGAAGTGCCTGAGGAAGTGCGCAGCGTGCTGGAAATCAATCTGGTGGAAACGATTGATGAAGTAATCGCGTTGGCGCTGGAAGAGACTCGGCCGGCGCCGATCACTGACGACGCACCGCCGCTCTGGACAACTGAGCCACCGCCGGCATTGCAGGCACCCGTCGAGCAATAGCTCCGGGCCGACATTTCAGTTTTCAATTCGCTGTTCAAAGGCGCAGGCACCAGCAAGGGTGCAACTGTGCTGGAACCGTTACCTCTAACAAACTAAGGAGCAAAGACAAATGGGTAAACATGAAGATGCAGATCTGATTCTGAAGCTTTACGACCTGCGCCGCGAAGCGGTTATGCGTGAGGCGCGGAACTGGTTGTTCACTTTTAATCCCACCGGCATCCAGGACGTCATGGAAGTCATGATGGGCGAGCACAGCGGACACTTCCGCATGGTCGTGTCCTACTGGGATATGGCCTGCGCAATGGTGGTTAACGGCGCGATTGACGAAGAACTCTTCAATCAAACCAACGGCGAACACCTTTTCGTCTACATGAAGGTCGAGCCGGTCCTGCAGGATATTCGGGCGATGTTCGACAATCCTGAGTTTCTGAAGAGCCTCGAGACGGTGGTCAAGCGGATGCCGAACATCGAAGCCAGAATCGCCAGCATGCGCGAGCGGATGTCGAAGTTCGCAGAAATGCGCGCCAAGGCTGCGGGCCAATAGTATTCGGGCTGATGAGTGAACGGATGGAGGCGCTCGTTGAACCATGAAAATCACGAGCGCCGAATTCCTCAAGAGCGCGCTTAAAGAAGTCGACTGGCCGCACGATAGCATCCCTGAGATAGCATTTCTCGGAAGATCAAACGTCGGCAAATCGAGCTTAATTAATTCATTATTAGGGGTGCGTGGCCTGGCGCGCACATCGTCAACGCCAGGGCGCACCCAGCTTCTTAACTTCTTTCTAATCAACAGCAAATTTCGGGTCGTGGATTTGCCCGGCTACGGGTACGCTAAAGCGCCAAAGGAAGTACGGGCCGAATGGAGTTCCGCCGCCGAGGAGTACCTTGCGAAACGCGAGCAGCTTGTGTTATCAATTCACATCGTCGATTCGCGTCACGAGCCTTCGAAACAGGATTTGCAACTTCACGATTGGCTAGTGCATCATCATAAGCCACATTTAATCGTCGCTACGAAATCCGACAAGCTTTCAAAGAACGAACTAAGCCGAAACGTCAAACGCGCCGCGCACGCATTCAAGAGCGACAATTTACTTATTTACTCAGCGACTAAACGTGAGGGACGCGACCGGCTGTGGAGTGCAATCGAAAAGTCGCTAAAGAACTAGGACGAAACAAACTGTAAGTGGATTCAGCGCTTGCGATTTTTTAAGTTTCGTTTAGAATTGAATTTCCGAAACGAAAAATAGTCGAAGCAGGAATCAACCGGCCTGAGCTGAAACCCGATTCTGACCTGAGCCACGCAATCCCCGTTAACCGGCATCCAATTTCTGAGCGCCTTACTCTTGGATTCCGATCTATGGACACGCTGGCAAGATCTTGATAAATGCGGCGAGGAGCCCCCACACGAGCTTCTCAAAACACACCGCGCGGAACTTTTCCCTTTGACCGGCATATTTGAAATCAACTGACAGGAACTGAAATAGATGACGCAGTG
>DASWQK010000376.1:0-6078 GCA_036403735.1 Pyrinomonadaceae bacterium | reverse complement strand
GGTGGTATGACGCGCCGGAACGAAAACTTCAGAACCGATTTCTGCTGACACTCGTCGTTTTATTTCTGGTGGCTCTGCTTCCAGTCATCAGTCTGCGACTAAGTCTGTATGAAACGCTCGGCGAAAGATTCTTGTATCTGCCGACTGTGTTTGCGTGCCTCCTGATTGCTCATGTCTGTTCACTGTTAATTCGCAATCGGAGAGTCGCGCTGCTGCTGTTGATTGGGGCCCTGAGCTTTTGCTCATGGAGTCTCTATCGAACGAATATGATTTGGCGCGAAGCCGCGAAGCTTTCACGTAACATCACTGCCAGCTTGATCAGTTCCACCTCCGAGGATCAGATTCTGATTCTCAATGCTCCTGACAATTTGCGCGGCGTGCCGGTCTTTCATAACGGTTTGCCCGAGGCACTTAAATTTTTTGAGAATCGAAACCTGCAAGTTGAGATCGTTGCCTACCAAAGCCTACATTCCGCGAATGATTCGATATCTTTGAGTGAGAGCGGTGATGTTTTGACAATGCGCTCTAATTCGAGGACGGACGTCTTTGACCGCGTATCATCATCCGAGTGTTGGGAAGTTGTCAGCCAGTCCGCCCACAGCGTGGAGCTTCAGGTCAGGCCCTGTTCTTCCCATCCGGGCCATCCGCGAATTTTTTACTGGAGCGATGGCAGGATCGATAGCCTATCCCAGCGGAATCCACCCTAATTGAATTTCCCCAGCCGCAGACAATCAAGCAAGTGATTCACCGATTGCAGCAGTGCGCGGGCGTTGCGGTCCATACGATTGACTGCGTCGCGGTGCATTGGTGACAGAGGCGTCTTCTGATCGCGATCGAGGAACTGGCACATACCGATAATTACGTTGAGCGGCGTGCGTAACTCGTGACTCATCGCTCTCGCGAAGTCATTGCTGTCGCATTTACTGGTTAACAAGTTTCCGTGAATGCCTGGTTGTTTATGGGGGGTATTTATTGTCGACTTCACTCTGCTATGCTCTCGGCGCGAATCGACCCTGAAGGGATCCGGGCTTGTGAGACCTCCCGTCTACCTCCTTCTTATCAATTCATGTGCCCAGCGTGGCCCAATCACATTTTCTAAGACTCACGGTTTCAATCGAGGTTGAGTCGCAACATTTCTCATGTTTCGTGCCGCGTTATCGACCGCTCGCAGAGCGATTCCAGTACATCATTCGATCAATGAACCGAACGCGAATGTCCGCTCCCCGGCACGAATCGTTGCAATAGCTTGGTAAGATGATCGAAGTCGATTGGCTTCGTAACGTATTCATCGCAGCCCGCCGCCAGCGCTTCAGTCCGAGATTCTGGCGAATCATGAGCAGATACCGCCACAATTGGCACTGCCTTGAGGCCCTTCTTTTGACGAATCTGGCGCGTCGCCGCCAAGCCGTCCAGCTTTGGTAAACTCAAATCCATCAGGATTAGAACCGGGCGAGCTTCGACTGCCATTTTCACGGCCTGTTCGCCATCGCTGGCCTCTAGAACGTTATAGCCTGCCATTTCCAGCAACCGTCTCATCATGAAACGGCTGTCCTCGAAATCTTCTACGACCAGGAAGAATTTTTTCGCTCGCTTCATTCGCGTCCTCGAATCTTGATTCTTCGACATTCTACTGAGAGATTACGCATCAGTAGCATACGATCCACTTGGTTTGTTATTCTGTCGAATTGAAACACGACACAAAACTGTAAACTAATCGAGTTTATTTCGTACACTTTATCGCTAGAATTGACGTTTCTGAAAATGCAACCCGCACCAGCTAAGACTCCCGATTCAGCCGAGCTCGAGAAGTTAGGGCGCGCGACGCTGGAAATCGTCCACGATCTCAAGAACCAGCTAAACGGACTCAAATTGTACGCCACATTTCTGCGCAAGCGGCTGGAGCGCGACAATCAACCCATCGAAGAGCGCGAAACACTGGCGAAATTAATCGGAGGGCTTGATCGCGCCGCGAAGGATTTGACGGCCCTCGTGCGTTACGCGAGACCCCTCGATCTGCGCATCCAGCCGCACACCGATCTGCGACGCATCGTTTCAAAGGTAATCGCGGACGCTGCCGAACGTGACACCGGAGGTTTGCCGCGGGCAACAATCGCTGCCCAGATCGAAGACGACGCGTTTTATGGTGACTTCGATCCAGTGGCCTTGAATGATGCGATCAAGGCCATCACAGATGACGCGCGCGCTACTCTTCCTTCGAAGGATCCCCAGACGCTGTCGATCAGCATGCGCCCGGAGTCCAGCGGCGTTGTGATTGAGTGGCGCGGCGGAAACTTCACGGCCCGCAGCGGGCTAATGGCCAGAGCGAACGGCGCCGGGACTATCTATACTGAATTGGCGACCAGAATAATTGAAGCGCAGGGCGGTAAAGTGAATTGCGAAACGGACGTGATTCGGGTTTGGCTGCCACTATCAAAATAAGAAACCACAAACATGACCAAGACTAAATCCCAGGATGTTCGCATTCTAGTTATAGACGACGAGCCGATGATGAGCGATTCGTTGCGGCAACACCTCGTCGAGGAAGGTTACGCCGTGGACACCGCGGCCAGCGGCGCCGAAGCCATCGATCTGTTTGATGGCGGCGCGCATCATCTGGTGATTTGCGACGTGCAATTGCCGGACATGGACGGCCTGACACTGTTGCGACACATGAAGGATGCAAAGCCGAACACCGAAGTAATCGTCGTCACCGGTTACGGGTCAGTGCAAACCGCGGTCGAAGCAATCAAAGCCGGCGCGTTCTATTTCGTCGAAAAGCCTTTTGATTTTGAAGAGTTGCTGCCGCTGGCTGAGAAGGCCCTCGAACGCCGGCAGTTGATGGCTGAAACGGAAAACATGCGGCGACAGCTTTCGACGCGCGCCGAGTACTTCAACATCATCGGCTCGTCGAAACAGATGCAAACGATTTACGAAACGATCGAGTCGGTGGCGAAATCCGACGCGAATGTTTTGATCGTGGGCGAGTCAGGGACCGGCAAAGAATTGATCGCCAACGCGATTCACTACAATTCGCTGCGCGCCAAGAAACCTTTCATCAAAGTCAACTGCGCCGCGCTGCCCAAAGAGCTGATCGAATCGGAACTGTTTGGTCACACGAAAGGCGCGTTCACCGGGGCGCACGCTGACAAAGAAGGACTGGTCCAACACGCCGCCGGCGGATCGCTGATGCTCGATGAAATCGCGGAGATGCCGGTTGAGCTGCAACCAAAACTACTGCGCGTGTTGCAGGAGCGCACCTGCCGCAAGATTGGTTCAGAGAAAAGTTATCCCGTCGATTTCCGCTTGATCACCTCAACCAATCGCCTGCCGGCTGACGCGATTCGCGACGGCCTCCTGCGCGACGATCTTTTCTATCGCATCTCGACGATCACGATTCATGTGCCGCCGTTGCGCGAGCGCATGGAAGACATTCAATTACTCACCGACCATTTCCTCAAGCTGTACGCCGAAAAATACGAGCGGCCAATCGCCGCTGTCTCACAGTCGGCCTATCAACGTTTATTTGCCCACCTGTGGCCCGGCAACGTGCGCGAGCTGCAAAATGTGCTCGAGCGCGCCGTATTGCTGGCGAAAGGCGATCGCGTCGAACCTGTCGATCTGCCTTTTGATAATGGCGGCGCCAGTGCCGCAGCCCCGGCTTTGGCCTGGGACGTCCCGCCGAACATGACCCTCGAAGACATCGAAAAATTTGTGATCGAGCGCACCCTGCAACGGACCGGCGGAAACAAACAGAAAGCCGCGAACATGCTTGGCATTTATCGGCCACGTCTTTACAGCAAGATCAAGAAATATAAGATCGGGCTGGATGCGGTCAGCGCGAATTGATCAGGACGCCAGATATATTTTCAATTCAGGATTTCAGATTTTGGTATCCTAGAGCTTGAGAGGAACCCGACGTGCCGCCGCACCCTGAAGATCGCCGACAAGCTCCCAGACTGGACGTAAACCTCCAGGCGCGACTGGAGTTCAGTGTGCTGTTGCGCGAAGCGGACCCGACCAAGAGCGGCGTGCAACACTTGCGCGCGTGCGCCGGACACACGATGAACATTAGCAAGGACGGTCTCGCGCTCGTCCTGCATGCCCAGAACATCGACGAACAATACTTGATGGGGAGTGAAGGCTCGATGGCAATTGAACTCGATCTGCCGAACGGGCTCTCGCTTGAGATACATGCAACGCCGGTGCGCTATGAAAAACTGGAAGAAGGTTATTTGATCGGCGCGCGCATCAGCCGCATGAAACCGCGCGATCGAGAATTGTTTGACGAGTATTTGGAAGAGATCGGGGAAGATTAGTGTCAGAAGCCCGACCGTCAGGGAGGGCAACCTCAGCGAGAGTCGCCCTTGCTAACGCGCGGGCTTCTGACACGATCGTTCTCAGTCAACCTGATACGTCGCCACGCTCGTCGGGGTCTCCCAACACTTCACCTTATAAATCTGCACGCGATCGTCATTGATTTTCACCGCCAGTCTTTCGAGCACAAACCGCGCGACATTCTCAGCGGAAGGATTCTGCTCTTCGATGAACGGCTCTAATTCATTCAGGTTTTTGTGATCGAGATAAGTAACAAGTTCATCGGCCGCTTCTTTCAACTCAACAAAATCAACGAGCAAACCGATGTTATTCAGCTCGCTGCCGCGCGCAAAGATTTCAATTTTGTAGTTGTGGCCGTGCAGGTTCTCGCACTTTCCCTTGTAGCCGCGCAGTTGGTGCGCGCTGGAAAAGTTGCGCTCGATTATGACTTCAAATTGTCCAGGCATGCGTCTAGTTTCAGGTTTCAAGTTCAAAGTTTCAAGTCAGTTATTTAAAGAGCGCTGAAAGCGCTCAATGAAATAGCCTGGGGTAAGCGCGTCAGCGCGACGCCCCGGGTCACACGGAAAATACTAAAATAAGAGCGCGCGCTGGAGGTGCGCTCCTTCTGGCTAGCGGTTACGACGCGCAGCGTCTGCCGTGCACCCACGCGGGACTCATGCTGTGGCCGCCGACTCAACTGAAAAGAATCTCACAAGGTCTTCAACATTCGATGTGACGCGACAAGGCGGCAGACTCTTCAAGAACATCTGCCCATACATCTTCGTTCGCAAGCGCGGATCGAGCACGGCCAACACTCCTCGATCCGTCGTACTGCGAATCAGACGCCCAAGTCCCTGCTTCAGACTAATAATCGCCTGCGGCACGCTGTATTCGTAGAAGCTCGAGCCCCCTTGCTCTTCGATATGACGTTGGCGCGCGGCGATGATCGGATCGCTGGGAACTGCGAAGGGCAACTTGTCGATGATCACACATGACAATTGCTCGCCGCGCACGTCGACGCCCTGCCAAAAACTGGAGGTCGCAAACAGGACTGAATTTGGGGTCTCACGAAATCGTTTAAGCAATTCGCTCTTCGAAGCACTGCCCTGCACGAAACAGGGATAATCGATCTGTGAAGCGACGCGCTCGAACATTTCATTCATGCCGGCGTTGCTGGTCGAAAGTACGAAGGCGCGCCCCTCGCTGGCGTTGACTATATTGATCACTTGTTCGGCGGCGGCCGTTCCCCACTGCGGCGAGCGCGGGTCAGGCATCTGCGACGGTAGATACAGCACGGCCTGGTTTTCAAAGTCGAAGATCGATTCGGCGATCATCTCTTCGCCTTCATCGAGCCCCAGCCGTTCACGAATGAATCGAAAGTTGCCGCCACTGGAAAGCGTGGCTGACGTGAGCACAACCGTCGGAACTTTTTCGAACAGTTTGTCCTGCAACAAACCCGAAACGTCGATCGGTGACGCGCGCAGGAAAGCGCCGCGGCCCCGGCGCTCCAGCCAGTAAACGAACTCCTTATCAGCCGCCTTGACGATGAAATTCAGATCGAAACGAAGCTGTCGCGTGCGCCGCAAGATGCTTTCCGCTTCCGCCGGCGCATCTTTCAAAATATCGATCGCAGTTTCAAGACGATTGAGCGCGTTGTCGAGCGCTGGGTACGCAGGCGTCCCCGCCTGCTCTTCATCCAGCTCTGCGCCCTCCCTCATGGTAGGGCTACTGCCTCGCGGCGTCAGCGCAAATCTGCCATCCAAA
>DASWQK010000375.1:0-11617 GCA_036403735.1 Pyrinomonadaceae bacterium | reverse complement strand
CGTGTAAGAAGATTCTTGATTACAAAATTGTTCACCAGGAGCGGCCCGAAATCGCGAACATCGTTTTGCGAGAGAGCAACGAACCCGATAATGCGGATGATTCCAAAACATTGACTTTTGGGTGGAATCACCTTGATCCCGGATTTGGAGTGAAGATCCAGATCATTTTTGTCGGCACCAAGGATACGGAAATAAGCATTGATGGATACGTGGTTGGGGTTCCGACACTTACCGACGAGAGTCGCGAAAGGATCTATCGTTACCTTCCGACCAGCCTTCAACACTACGAATTTCTTCTGCCGTCGCTTGTTGTTGTCGCGTCCTTTGTACTTGCAGCGCTGATACTTGACCGATTGATATCGCAGTTCTCTTTAAAGGCTATGATCAGTCTTGCGATCGCAATGGTATTGGGGCTTGGATTCGGCGGACTCGCTTTCCGTAAGAACCGACCGCCGTTTTAGTCGAATGACTTGGGGGGGCGACTTCCACAGCTTCTGTGGAAAACCTTGTGGAGATCGCACACTTACGTGTTACAACTTTCTTACGCTGCAACACTTCCAGCAAAATGCACTCGTCAACGGCATTTGCTCATTCCCTTTTCCATCAGTAACTTGCATCCGTGAAACGCGGTCTTGAAGGAAGCACGACCCGAGTGAAAGTCACGTCCGCTTCGTACCCATCGCAAAATGTTTGAAGTTTCGCAGCGACGGAGTAACTACGTAATACGATCCACGAACCTACACGAAGGTTTTTTCGTGCTGATTCCGTGTGAATTCGTGGATCATTCTTTCTCGGTCTAATTAAAGATCAAAAACATGTGGCGTTTGCGGAGCTATTGATCTATTAAGGTGTCTCCGACTAAACATTTCGCTCCTAAGGAGCTTCGACTCGTCGTTTGTATCCAGCATGATGAATAGGTGGCCAGGAATATCTCTCGCGCTGTTCTCAGCCTTGATTCTCTCAGCCTCTGCCTGCGTAAAGCGGGCACGAGCGAACTTACCGCCAGCGCAGGCGTCACGCGAATTACCTGCGCCATCGAACCAGGAACAGTCTCGCAAAATCAATATCAACACCGCGCCGCTTGGTGAATTGGAATCGCTCCCCGGCATCGGTAAAGCCTTGGCCGCGCGCATCATTGAACATCGTGAAAAGTACGGCCCGTTTCGCCGCGTCGAACATCTGATCATCGTTCGCGGCATCAGCGATAAACGCTTTCGCGCGCTACGAGAGTTGATTACGGTTGAGTGATGACGAATCTAACGCAAATGCGAATTGCTGCGCGCGAGATCTTCGATGAAACACTGAGAGCGCTCGATCCGCTGGCTGCCCTGCGGGCGGTTGCGCGCCTGAACGGATCAACGCTTCGAATCGGCGAAATCTCAATCGACGTCAGCCATCGAAAGATCTACTCGATTGCGCTCGGAAAAGCGGCCCGCCGGATGGCCGCCGAGATTGATCAGCTACTCGGGGATAGGTTTTCGGGCGGAGTTATCACAAGTAACGACTCAGGGTTCACCGCGACTCGATTGTCCAGCCGATGGGTGGCATTTCTGGGCGGACATCCTGGACCCGATGAATCCAGCCTGGCAGCTGCTCGGGCTTCCTTTCAACTGCTCCAGCGCGCCAACGAAGAACGCGCGTTGGTAATCTTTCTCGTCTCCGGAGGCGGTTCGGCCATGATCGAATGGCCGGTCAACGAAACGATTTCGCTTGATGACTTGAAGGCAGTGAACCGCCTGCTGGTCAGTTGTGGGGCTTCAATTTCAGAAATCAACTCTGTGCGGCGTGCGTTCTCAGCGATCAAGGGCGGCAAGCTGGCGGCGCGCGCCCCCGACTGCGACCAAATTACGCTGATTGTTTCCGACGTTCCGGAGGGCGAAGAGCGAAACGTCGCCTCGGGGCCAACGCTCGCCCCGCCGAACGATGCTCCCGATCCGCGCGAAGTAATTGATCGCTACGACCTTCGCACGCGGTTGCCCAGTGCGATAGTTCAGGCCATCGAGAATGCACAGCCATTAAACTCAACCGCAGATGCGACCCGCGAACATCTCGTGTTGCTGAGCAATTCCGACGCGTTGCAAGCGGCGGCGAAGGTCGCGCGTCAACGCGGTTTCATTACTGAGACCGCTTCTGATGTGTCCGATCTGCCGATCGAAGAAGGTTGTGACCGGCTCATCAAGCGATTGGAAGCACTACGCGCAAAGCACGCGAACGCACCGCGCAATCGTTTAGAAGCGGGACTTGTCCCGCCAGTCGGTACAAGTGCGGACTTTAAACAGAACGCTTCTGTTGTCTGTTTGATCTCAGGCGGGGAGTTCGCGTGTCCTGTCCAGGGCAGCGGTATCGGCGGCCGTAATCTCGAGTCAGCACTCCGTCTCAGCAGATCGATCTCTTTCGGGACGGTCACACTCTGCGCGGGAACAGACGGCATAGATGGGAACAGTCCCGCCGCCGGCGCAATCGTTGATAGCACAACAATCGATCGCGCCACAGCGATTGGGCTCGACGTCGAAGATTTTCTTCGCCGGAGCGATTCGTATTCATTCTTTGTAGCGTTGGGAGATGCAATTGCAACCGGCCCAACCGGAACAAATGTGCGCGACGTTCGCATTCTGCTCGCGGCTGACTGCGAACAAAAATATTGGTAGTGGGTACAGTTTGAACTACACGGCAGAATAGTTTTGCCCGCTGCCGTGATCTCCGGAGGCAAGAATGAAAGCATCTACGCTTTATCGAATCGCCGCTGTTCTGCTACTGCTTTTCGCGGTGGGACACACACTCGGTTTTCGCCAGTCTGATCCGAAATGGGGAATTGATGCCCTGCTTGGTTCAATGCATTCAATTCACTTTGACGTGCAGGGTTTCAACCGCAGCTATTGGGACCTTTTTACGGCGGCCGGATTCTCTGTCGGCGTGCTTTATCTATTCGCGGCGATATTGGCGTGGCAGCTGGGCGGCCTCCCGGCCGCGACTCTGGCGCTCATGCGCGGCACTGCGTGGGCGTTCGCCCTTTGCTTTGCGATCATCACGGTGGTGAGCTTGATATACCTCTTTATCATACCGATCGTTTTCTCAATCGTGATCACATTATGTTTGACTGCGGCGGCATGGCTTTCAGCAAAGCAGGTTTCAATGCCAAGATCGCGTTAGTAAGGTTTGAGGATTTAAGACTGCACTAATAAGAACCACCGCGTCTTGACTCTCACCGCCACGGCAGCATATAAACGCAGCCTACACAGGAGATCGAGTGGCAGCTCAATTTCAGGACATCGAAAACTCGCCGTACCCCGGCTCGCACTTATCGTTCACCGATCTTACCGACAGACTGAACTCGCTTAGTTCCGTTCCGTCTCTCGCCGCAGTTTATGAATTGGTGGAGCGCACCAAAATCGGCGACGACGAAGTGCAGCCATACCTGGGCTTCAAAGAGGGCAACTACTCGCGCCACCGAGTGATGAAGAATGAATTTGTCGAAATGTTGGTGTTGTGTTGGAAGCCCGGTCAACGAACGCCAATTCACGATCACAACGGTTCCCACGGCGCAGTGTTTGTGCACGAAGGAATTCTTTGGGAAACAACTTTTGAATATAAGACGGAGACCGGTCTCGGCTACCAGTCGCATCGAGAATTGCGCACTGGAGGTCTGACCGGATCAGAGGTTCCCGATATTCATCAGCTCGGAAATCCTGATGTGAGCGGCCGCGATCTGGTGACGATTCACATCTACGCGCCGCCGCTCGGCGTGCTGAAGACTTACAAGCTGGGCAGCGCCACCATCGATCTCTACACGCCGGCTGAGCCCGATTTTGTGTGAGCTCTGAATCAATCGCAAATTCCTACGCTGGATCGTTCCACCTCGATTGGCTCCGTTAGGAACCCAATGTTTATAGAACAGGCGTTATATATTCACCGCTTGTAACCACGGGCTATAAATATTCCGCGCCTACGGCGCTTCGAGCTGTGTTTTCTAATTAACAAACGTACTGACTTTCAATTCCTTTCCATCCGTCACCACGCTAATCGTCCCTCGCTCTCCCGTCGTCATCATCTGTGCTCCGGTTGCACGCCAGCGATCCACGACTTCCTTGTTTGGGTGACCGAAGATCGACGTGCGTCCCACTGAGATAATTGCCAGCGACGCGCGCGTCGCGGCGATGAAGTCCGGCGTGGATGATGTTCTGCTGCCATGATGCGCGACTTTCACGATGTTGCTGCGCAAGTCCGTGCCCTGATTCACGATTCCTCGTTCGGCTTCCTTTTCAATATCCGCAGTGAACAGGAAAGCCTGATTCCCATAACGAATTCGTAAAACGGTGCCGTCGTTATTTCGCCATGGCGCGTCGCTATTGTCAGCCGGTGATGGCCACAGAACGTCGATGGCCACCTCGCCAAAATGCAGGATGTCTCCGGCTCCAATTCTTTCGATCGAAACACTCGCCGTTTTCATCGTCTGCGCGAAGCGAATGTATTCGGCATCGTCGGCTGGGGTACGCGACACTATCGCTCCGCGCACCTTGAAGTTCCGCGCGACATCGTTCAATCCGTCAATATGGTCCGCATCGGCGTGGGTCGGGAGAATGTAATCGATGTGATCCAATCCGCGCGCCCAGAGGTATTCCGAAACTACACGTTCACCGATGCTGCGCGTGTCGCGTTCAAATCTCTTGTCCGTATCGACATCGTCTGAAGTCTGCCAATCAATATTCGGTCGGCCTCCGCCATCAATAAGCAAAGTCGCCCCATCAGGCATGGTCACCAGGGCTGAATCTCCCTGCCCGACATCAAGAAAATCAACGTGCAGCTTTCCGTCTGCGCGCGCCGCGCTTAACGGATGAAAGATGATCACTGCGAGAAGTAAGCCAAAAACAGCAACGAGCGAAATCAAATACGAGCGTCTCAGAAAAGTAGCTGCTCCGGTGATCATTGCCGGCCGCAAGGGATGCCAGCGGAAGAGCGCGACCACGATGACGCTCAAGCACACGAAATAGAGGACATAGATCGACGCCGCCCATCCGTGATAATGCGGCAAGCGAATCGAAGCTGTGTTGAATCGATTGAATGGATCGATCGCATGGACCATGAGCCATTCGATCTTTTCCGATAGGAATATCAGCGGCGCAGCGACCGCCGAACTAAATTGCGCAAGCAGAGTCGCGGCCAAGGCGACAAAGGCCAACCCAGCCATGGCCACACCCACAAAGATGTTCAGCAGCAGTGAGGCAAACGAAAGTCGATGAAAATAGATCACCAGCAACGGCAACATGCCGATTTGCACGGTGGCTGACACGATGACCGCGGCGATCGAAAACCGAAGCAGCCTTTGCAAGTGCCATCGTTCAAGCTTGTCGGCCCACCCGGTCTTAAACAGTCGATAGGTAACGTTCGAAGCCGCCATTTCGGTTTGCCATGCTCGCTCGCTCCAGAAGATCGTTTCAGACAATGAACGAAACCACGCCGGGCCTGATGGCGGATACGGCGTTTCATGAGCCGGTCGCCACGTGCCGACTGCTTGCATCCGCGTGATGATCGGCACGGCCAGAGTAACGATTGAAATCACCGACAGAAACGTGAGCTGAAACGATGGATCGAAGAGATCACTCGGACGCGAAACCAGCAAGACTAACGCGGCCGCCGCGATCACGTTCAGAGAATTTGCGCGGCGCCACACGAGCGGTGCAAATATTCCGAAAGTGAAAACCAGCGCGGCGCGAATTACGGGCATTTGCGCGCCGACTGCCAACGAATATGCGAACAGCATTATCGCAAGGCAAACAAACTGAACCACCCGGTTGCGGGTGATGCGCTTCATCAGCAGGAACAAGAGTCCCGCGATGAAACTGATGTGCAAGCCGGCAATCACGAGCACATGAAAAGTCCCACCCTCGCGAAAGCGATCTGCAACCGCGCGCGACACTTTGTGTCGATTACCAAGCAACACCGCATCCAACACGCCGGCAGTCTCCGCTGAGAAGCGTCTATCGAACTCTGCTTCCAGATGCTGGCGCCACTCATACAGCCAGGCGACCGGAAGGAACACTCGCTCATCGTCAAGACGCTCTATTAGCAGCGGACTCTTAACTACGCCGGTCGCGTCGTAGCCCTGCCGGTCAAGATATTCGGTAAACGGTTGGACACCCGGGTTGCGATAATCCTCGTCACGATCCAGCACCGTCATGACGCGAATGCGAGCGCCATGGCGAAGCTGTAAAGCGTCGTACTCCGATCGAAGAGATTGATCACCCGCGTGCGCGAGCAGTAAGACTTCTCCTAACGCAGAGTGATCTCCGTCTTTCGATCGAATGCAATCGGCACGCAGTGTCAGATAGAAACCGTCCGGCGCAGCTTCCGGCTGACCCTGGATGATACCGGACACTTCAACCGGCTCACCAGACAGTAGTTCACCTCGCTCAAACATCGGTACGATACGATTTGGCGAAACGCTGCGCGCCTCAACCAGCGCGAGCAGATAGCCCGTCCCAACAAATGCGATAAGCAGGAAGGCGATTGCGATTGGCGATACCCCTCGTAGAACTAACGCGGCAGCGATCGAGAAAAGAACCGCAGCGGCAACGCCGAAGACGATCGCTAATCGTGGCCTGTCGAAATATTGAAAAACGAAAATGCCAACAGCGAGTGATAATGCGAGTGCGACCAGCGGGTTGTTTGCGATGCGAGTCTGGGGGAGACCGCTCATGGTTCAAGGTCCAGTCAACTTCGCGATCGTCTCGACGTGATGAGTCTGCGGGAACATATCAAATGCGCTGAGAGAGTCAAGAGAATATCCGCCTGCAATTATTTTGCGAAGGTCACGCGCCAGCGTTGCTGGATCGCAAGACACATAGCAGATTTGCTTTGGACTAAGTTGCAAGATTCCGTCAATAACTCGCGACTCTGCGCCGACGCGTGGAGGATCGAGTAAAAGAAAATCGATTTGGAGTGCGGCGGCTTGACGCCGCTTTTCAGATCTCAGCCCGCCGACTTCTCCATTTAGCCATTGACCAACAGCTGCGTTAGCAATGTCCACATTCGTCAACCCTGCATTAGCGAGATTCTCTTGCGCAAAGCTGGCTGCATCTGGGTTCTCTTCAACAGCAATGACGTGTTTGAAACGTCGCGCCAAAGGCAGCGTAAACAATCCGACACCAGAATAAAGCTCGATCGCCGCATCGCCTGACGCGCCGCCGATCGCTGCTTCGATCAGTTGTGGCGCCAGATCAATATTCGTTTGAAAAAAACTTTCCGCGTTGAGGTTGTAGGTTTCACCGTTTACCGATCGTGAGATGTCTCTGATCTTGCCCTCGCTAATGCTCGGGCTTCTGACACCGGACGAGACTGAGACTCCCTGGTCCCCGACGACTGCCCGAAAATATCTTGCGTCATTGGGAAGCAAGCCTTCACCCATTTCGTGACGCAGGGTCTCGAGGCTCTGCTGCAACTCAGGAACCAGCACGGCGCATTCCGAAACATCGCAGACGTTGCGCGAAACACTTTCGAAGTATCCCAAACGCTGACGGACGGAATCGTATTGCCATTGTGCGCGCGAGCGATAACGCCACTGGTTCGGTGCGGGTGCGATGTTGAAGTCGGGTACGGTGTTGATGCGCCCAATCCGGTGCAGACAATCTTTTATGATCTCAGCTTTCGCCGACAGTTGCGCTTCGTAAGTTAGCTGTTGAAAGTCACAACCACCGCAACGCCCGAAGTAAGGGCAAGGCGGCGCAATTCGCACGGGTGAGGGCTCCAGGACTTCAACGATCGAAGCGAAGCAGACATTTCCTTTGACGCGATCGACATGAACGCGCAGACGATCACCTGGCGCGGCCAACGCCACCATCAAGGTCTTGCCTTCAGCGTGCGCGAGCCCAAGGCCCCCCGGCAGAATGCGTTCAATCGTTACTTCCATGTTTGTTTCAGAAGCCCGCGCGTCAGCGAGGGCGACCTCCGCCAGTTGCCCTCCCTGACGGTCGGGCTTCTGACACAGAACTAGATAAAAAACAGACTCAGCCGCGGCACGCCGAAGTGCTCGCGCATCCGTTTACGCATCAGATGGTCGCGAGTTTGAGCGAAGGCGGCTTTATCCATGTGTCGCTTGTAAGGCTTAACCTGTGATTCGATCTCCGCGGTCATCAAGTCGAGATCGTGCTCATTAATCACCCCGCACATCGCATCATCGAGCATCCGTTCGATTCCGGTGAGTGACTCTTCGAGCTTACGCGAATCGGGCTGCGAAGCTGACTCGTAATCGTTCTTGATTTCCGAAAGCAACGCCGACGCCCGATCCAAAGCTTCGCCCATTTCATCCTGCCTGGCTTTGTGCTCGAGCGCCAGGTTCGTTATGTCGGCCCACGACTGCTCGAGATGTCTTAGCACCGCAGCTCGCGGAAAGGGCGCTCGATCATCATCGGGTTCCTTAGCATCGGCGTCATGACTGCCAACTCGAGACTCGAGCCACTCAGCGTACTGCGCTTCAACTTCCTCCTGACAATAGAGCAGGGTCTTTACGGTTCGCTTCTGCTTCTTGGCATCGTACGAATCGAACGAGTGTTCGATTCCGCGCAAGGCCACGTGAAGAGGCACGCCTCGCTCTTTCCAGCCCTCGATCAATGCCCAGTCCAACGGACTGAGCATCAGGTGCTTGCCGCGACGGCGAATGAAGGTATCTTCGATTTCTGAGAAGTAAGAAAAATAGTTCAAGTCCGTGGTTTTCGCTCCGTAGGAGCGAGATATTTATAGCAATACTCAATACCCGAATGACAAAGCTCCGGAGGAGCGGAATGAGTCATGTCGCTCCTACAGGGCTCTTGCCGTTCGTTCGTTCATACACGAGCCGCAAGCCGTCCAACGTTAATGTCTCGTCTACTTCATGGATAAACTCTGAGCCTTTCGCGATCAAAGGCGCGAGGCCGCCGGTGGCAATTATTCTCGGCGCACCGCCCAGCTCATCGATCATCTTTCGCAGGATGCCATCAACCAAACCGACGTAGCCGTGATACAGGCCTGACTGCATGGCTTCGACCGTCGCCGCGCCAATGACGTTACCTGGGCGCTTAATCTCGACCCGCGGCAGTTTCGCGGCGCGCTCAAACAAGGCATCAGCAGAAATTGTGATGCCCGGCGTAATCACGCCGCCAACATATTCGCCCGCGGCGTTGATCGCGTCGAAGGTGGTCGCCGTTCCAAAATCAACGACGATGCACGGGGCTCCGTACTTATGAATCGCGGCGACTGCATCGACGATTCTATCGGCGCCGACGTCAGCAGGTGGTTGATAGAGAATCTTCAACCCGGTATCGACAGTGTGATCGATAAAAAGCGGCGTTAGTTCAAAATATGTTTCCGCCATCCGCTTCAAAGTGAAATTAAGCGGAGGGACAACCGAAGCGATCGCAATCGCGTCAATCGATTTGAAATCAAAACCGGTCAACGCAAAGAGGTTGCGCGCGAGCACACCCCATTCATCAACCGTCCGAGAGCGTTCCGTTGTCAGTCGCCAATGCGCTACTAAGTTGTCGCCGTCAAAAACTCCCAGCGACGTATTGGTGTTGCCGATGTCAATTACCAGAAGCATCGTGAACGATTCTTGTTAGCTCGCCTTCAAGACCTTTTCAATTTCATCAGCAGCGACGCAGGCCCCTTGTTCCTGACTGACAACCTTACCCACTTCGGTGGCGTGGTCGCTGTAGCTCTGATCATCGAGCAGCATTTGCAACTCATGAACTGCCGTCTTTGCATTGTAACGCGGGCGCGGCAAAACGCGGCCACAGCCAAGCCGCGCAACCCCGGCCGCATTATCAAACTGGTCGTGCGCGTGCGGCAAAATCAACACCGGCTTGCCCGCAAGCAACGCTTGCCCCGTTGTGCCCACGCCGCCCTGGTGCACGATCGCGCAAGCGCGCGGCAGCACTTCACTGTAAGGCGCGTATTCAAAGGCTGCAACTCCATCCGGAAGCGGCGTCGTGGGCATGTTACGCGCATGACCGATTAGCAGCAGAGCGCGCCGGCCCAGCGCCCGCGCGGCTTCGATGGAATCACGATAGAAGTCACGCGCCACCCAAAATGCCGATGAGCCCAAAGTGAAGACGATCGGTGATGTGCCAGCATCGAGAAACTCTCTAACGCCGGCGGGCAGGTTGGTCTCGCCAAAAAAATCGCGCCGATCATAAAAAGGAAAGCCGGTGACGCACGTGTTAATGGGCCAGTCGAGTTGAGGTTGCGCCAGGACTTTTGAAAACAGCGCCAGCACTTTCGCCGGCGAGTGTTGCCCCGCCAGTACCGGTTGCTCGCCACGAGGCAAACCCAATTCAGCCCGCAGTTCATAGACGGGCCGCATCAGCTTGTCCAGTTTTATTTTCGCCAGCGCGAGCACGCTGCGCCCCACCAGGGGACTGAGCCGCATAAAGTTGTACAACCAGGGCCACTGTGGCGGCACAATCGGATCGTAGACTGAGATAAACGACGCCGGCGCCAGTACGCTCGATACCCATGGCAGCTTCCGCACCTGGGCCACGATTGGTCCAACCAACGGTAACGGATGCGTCAGGATCAGATCAGCATCGTTGGCGGCGGCATTTAGATCGTCATAGATGTCGCGCAAATACGGGAGCAGCATTGCCATGACTCGCTCGCCGCCCTCGCGTGGATCCATTGCACCTTCAATCAATCGGACCAGCTCTTCCGGCTGATTATAAGAGGGCATATCGGGCCTCACAGAATGAAAGGCAATTCCGCGCAGTTCGAGTTTTTCGCGATAGACCTCAGAAGTCGCGACTACTGGATGATGCCCGCGCGCCTTCAATTCAACGCGATAGCAAGATACGGATGAATATCGCCGAATGAGCCGAGGGTCGAAAGCAGGATGCGTCTACTCTGCATGACGGGTCGTTAACGCAAGGGGCCGCAGCGCGGTCACATCACCGGCTCGAACGATTTTCAATTTGCCGTCTGCGGTTTCGACTCGCAGCGCGCCATCGCTCTCCAAACCGCGGGTGGTGCCAATGAAACCGTCGCCTCCGAGCGACACCATCACTTGCCGGTCAAAAGCGAATGATGAATTTGCGCACCACTCGCGGAGTGTGTGCTCGGCGCCGCCGGCGTTTTGCAGCACTTCATATCGCTCAGCAATCGCCTTCAGGAGTTCGGTCATGACTTCCTCAGCATCAGGTTTACGATTTGTGATTTCTTCGATCGAGGTTGCGGTAGAGCGCAAATCCTTTGGCGCACCTTCACTGGTTAGATTGACGCCGATGCCAACGATTGCGGCCGACCCAGTCTCTGTTTCAACCGTCTCAACAAGTATGCCGCACAGCTTACGATCATTCGCGAGGATGTCGTTGGGCCATTTGATGTCCGTCGACAGTCCGCACGATTTCATCACCGCATCTGAAACTGCCAACGCCGACATCAAAGGCAGCAACGGCCAAAGATTCATTTCCAAAGCCGGTCGCAGCACGATGCTGAAATATAGTCCGGCATCCTTTGGTGAGTGCCAACTGCGATCCAGCCTGCCACGTCCGGCAGTCTGCTCGCGGGCCATGATGCACAAACCTTCAGACGCGCCGGCTCGCGCTTGTCGCATCGCTTCGAGATTAGTCGAGTCAATCGATTCAAAGCGAAGAAT
>DASWQK010000374.1:0-2454 GCA_036403735.1 Pyrinomonadaceae bacterium | reverse complement strand
CCCTCTCCCAGCGGGAGAGGGAACAAATCACGAGCTAAACCCGCGCTTCTTCATCAACGCTTCCACCTTCGGATCGCGGCCGCGAAAGTTGCGATAAGCCTCGGCCGGATCGATTGTGTTGCCGATTGAGAAGATGTTCTTCCGCAACCGATCCGCCACCTTCTTGTCGTATGGCCCGCCGGCTTCCGTGAACGCGCCGAACGCATCGGCCGTGATCACGTCTGCCCAGAGATAGCTGTAGTAACCGGCCGAGTATCCATCACTCGAAAAGACGTGCATAAACTGCGGCAGCCGGTGGCGCAGAACGATCTCGTGCGGCATACCGATCTCTACCAGCGCTGATTTTTCAAACGCGCGCGCGTCGATCTTCTGGTCGCCCGCCAGATGCAGTTTCATGTCGAGAATCGCCGCCGCCAGATATTCAACCGTTGCGAATCCCTGATTGAAAGTTTTCGAGCGATTGATCTTATCAACCAGCGCCTGCGGAATAGGCTTGCCCGTTTGATAATGAACGGCGAACTTTTGCAGCACCGCCGGCGTTGCCAGCCAGTGCTCCATCAATTGCGAAGGGAACTCGACGTAATCACGCGCCACTGCGGTGCCCGAAAGCGAAGGATAGGTGACGTCAGAATTTAATCCATGCAGAGCGTGACCGAATTCATGGAACATGGTGGTCGCGTCGTCCCATGAAATCAGCAAAGGCTCTCCGGGTTTTCCTTTGACGAAGTTCGCGTTGTTGGAAACGATCGTGGTGATCTCGCCGTTAATGCGTTCCTGGCTGCGATATGCATTCATCCATGCGCCTGAGCGCTTGCCCGCGCGCGCGTACGGATCCAAATACCAGAGGCCGATGTGCTTGCCGGTTGTCTTGTCGCTCACTTGCCAGACGCGAATGTCCGGATGCGCGACCGGAACGTCTGTCGCCGGAGTGAATTTGAAATTGAAAAGTTCGCCGGCCACCCAATGAATCGCTTCAACCAGCTTGTCGAGCTGCAGGTAAGGCTTAACTTCATTCTGATCGAGATCATATTTCGCCTTGCGCACGCGTTCCATGTAGTAGCGATAGTCCCAGGGTTCGATCTTGATTCCTGCGCCTTCTTTGTCGGCCAGCGCTTGCATATCGCTCACTTCTTCGTGCACCCGCGCGACCGCGGGTTTCCAAACGCCCATCATCAATTCCATGGCGCGCTCGGGCGTTTTCGCCATTGCATTTTCAAGCCGCCAATGAGCATGAGTTTGATAGCCGAGCAGCTTTGCGCGCTCGGCCCGAAGCTGAAGAATCTGCGAGATGGTGGCGTTGTTATCGTGCTCGTCGCCATTGTCACCGCGCATGATGAACATGCGCCAAACCTTCTCGCGTAAATCGCGCCGATCCGAATAAGTCAGAAATGGTTCGACTGACGAACGCGTGTTCATTACGACCCAGGCGCCTGGCTGTTTTTTAGTAATCGCTGAGGAGCTTTCGGCATCGCGGACGGATTGTGGCAGGCCATTCAGCTCGTCTTCACTCTTGAGCGTGACAAATTGATTGTCTTCTTCGAAGAGGACGTTGTTACTGAACTTAGTGAAAAGCGTCGCGAGCTGTTGATTGATTTCAGTCAGCCGCGCCTTTGCTTTTGTGTCGAGCTTCGCGCCTGAACGAACAAAATTCGTGTAGTAGAGCCAGACAAGTCTCTGCTGTTCGGAGTTTAGTTTTTTCTTATCCGGAGAGTTGTAAACAGTCTCGATGCGTTTGAAGAGCGCTTCATTCTGCGTGATTTGATCGTTGAAGGCGGCGAGTTTGGGGGCCATCTCGCGTTGCACCACCTGGAAATCCGGCGACGACATCGTGCCGCTCCAAATGCCATAAACGGTGGTCACCCGATCAAGTGTGTGACCCGCTCTTTCCAGAGCCACAATCGTATTCTCGAACGTCGGCGCGGATCGAACTCGGGTGATGTTGTCGATCTCGGATAGATTCTCGGCCATCGCAGCTTCGAGTGCGGGCTTGAACAAAGCGACCTGCACCTTGTCGAATGGCGGCACGCCGCCGTACGGGCCGGCCCACTCGCCAAGCAGCGGATTCGGCTCCGCAATCACGTTTCCGGCAGTGACGGTTATCATTGAATCAGAAGCCATGAATGCGGCGAGGGCAAACACGAAGAGCAGGACCAGACTGCGAATTAGCAATTTGCGCATGACGAGACATTCCTTTGTGATGAAGCGATTGCGGTTTTGCGACGCGAGACTGAATGCGTGCGTAAGTATATTTGGGCGGGCGAATGATTGTACAGCGGCTGAGCTAGTGAGCTGTGCCCCGGCCTTGCCCAAAAAAGTGGTATGGCGGAAAGAGACAAGCTAATACTGGGAGCGCGGGCGCCCTCGCCCGCAATGAGCGCGAAGCGCGAAACAGTTACAGCGTCAAGAAATTTTAGATTGAGCGTCGGCGAACGCTCCGGCGGGCGAGGGCGCCCG
>DASWQK010000373.1:0-4253 GCA_036403735.1 Pyrinomonadaceae bacterium | reverse complement strand
GCCCCATTGGTCGCGACGATGCCGTTGCGATTGTCGATCCGAACTCCGTTGTAGCGCAGCGGCTGTCCGAACAAATCAGTCAGACGCCCGCCCGCTTCCTGCAGAATGATCTCGGGCCCGCAGGTGTCCCATTGTTTGGTGCTCGGCGAAAGATGCAAATAAAGATCGGCTTGTTGCTCAGTAATCAATCCGATCTTAACGCCGACGGATCCTCGCCGCACTTCATCCTTGAATTGAAACGTGCTGACCACTCGTTCCATGCGCTGACTGCGATGCGATCGGCTGGAAGCGAGCACCATTTCATTCGGATTCGTGCGACTCGAGACGGTCATGCGCCGGGCCGGTTCAGTTTTTTCTTCAATCCATGAACCACCGCCGCGCACCGCTCGATAGAGTACTTCGCGCACTGGTTGATAGACCGTGCCGAGAACGCTCTCACCGTTCACTGCCAGGCCGATTTGGACAGCGAAGTCGCCGTCGCGACGAATAAAGTTCTTGGTGCCGTCCATCGGATCGATTAGCCAGACGCGATTTTTCTCGAGACGATGTTCAGTGTCAGTTGATTCTTCGGCGAGGATCCCGTCCGCAGGAAACTCGTTTCGCAGACGGTCGACGATAAGCTCATTCGCTTCGCGATCAGCGGCCGTAACTTCTTCTGTTTCCTGAAGAGCATTGACCTTTTGCTCGACCAGAAAGGGACTGTTGTAATGTCGCAGCAACACCGCGCCCGCGGTGCGCGCAAGTTCAGTCGCTACTTCGATTTCGCGTTGATAATTTGTCCCGGTCACGTCTTCGAATACACGCTAGCACATCGCGCGCGGTTGATCGAAGCGACGCTTGCAGCGCGCGACGCGCGACGCGTATAGTCAACGCGCTAATCATAATCAGTAATAGTTTTTTGGAGATTGCGAGCAATGACCGTTAACGGTTGCGCCACGCCTGAAGGCTCATCTGACTATCGCGAACGTTTTAAGGACATCGCCGCGGACAATTACTTTCGCGAAGCTCAGAATCTGTGGCTCTCGTCCGTTGGCATTGGAACCTACCTGGGCCAACCGGACGAAGAGACCGATCGGCGCTACACCGAAGCGATTGTCCGCGCGGTTGAATTAGGGGCGAACGTGGTCGACACCGCGGCCAACTATCGTTTTCAAAGAAGCGAACGCTCGGTGGGAGCGGCACTGGCCCAACTCAAGCAGCGGGGCTTCTCGCGCGAAGAGATCGTAATCTGCACAAAAGGCGGTTATCTGCCTTTTGACGGCGGGCCGCCGCGCGACGTGCGGGGATACATCGAAGAGAATTTTATCGACACCGGAATAGCGGGTTGGTCCGACATTGCGGGCGGATCGCATTGTATGACCCCGCGCTATCTCGAGAATCAATTGCAACAGTCGCTGCACAATATGAATGTCGAATGTGTCGACGTCTATTACGTGCACAATCCTGAATCGCAATTGTCTGCCGTGCCGGCGAATGAGTTTTGGCGAAGGCTGCGAGCCGCGTTTGAATTTCTCGAGCAGACCGTGACCGAAGGAAAGATCAAATACTACGGAGTTGCAACCTGGAATGGTTTTCGCGAAGAGCCGGATTCGCACGGGTACCATTCGCTGGAGACAATGGTGGAACTCGCACGCGATATCGCCGGCGACACGCATCATTTGCGGTTCATTCAACTGCCCGTGAATCTGGGGATGCCGGAAGCGCTCTTCTTTCAGAACCAAAAGCGCGGCGATGAATATGTCACCACGGTCGATGCCGCCGAAGGATTCGGTGTAAACGTGATTGCCAGCGGATCACTGCTGCAGGGACAGGCCGCCCGCGGGTTGCCGGAAGCGATCCGCGACTCGTTGGGCTCGCTGGCGACCGACGCGCAAACAGGTATTCAATTTGTCCGCTCAGCTCCGGGGATCACAACTGCGCTGGTGGGCATGAGCAGCGTCGAGCACGTGGAAGAAAATCTGACGCTCTTGAAAGTTGCACCGGCGTCGCCGGAAGATCTGATCAATGTGTTCGATCAGGAAGAATAGTTTGGAGTGCGGCGGCTTGACGCCGCTTTAGATTTTCGTTGCGGCGGTTAAAGCGCCGTCAAGCCGGCGCACTCCAAAACTATGAAAATTCTTATCGCAGACAAATTCGAGCAGTCAGGACGCGATGGCTTGCAAGCGCTTTTGTGTGAGATCTCATTTCAGCCAGATCTCAAAGACGAAGCGCTGGTCGAAGCGATCGCTAAAGAGCAACCGGACGTGCTGGTCGTGCGCGGTACGAAAGTCACTGAACCGATGCTGGCGGCCGGGCCGATGAAACTGATTGTGCGCGCTGGCGCGGGATACAACACGATCGATGTGGCTGCAGCTTCGCGCCGCGGAATTTATGTCTCAAATTGTCCGGGAAAGAATTCAATCGCCGTCGCAGAACTCGCGTTTGCATTGATTCTCGCTTTGGATCGGCGAATTGCCGATAACGTCGTCGCTTTGCGCGCCGGCGAATGGAATAAAAAAGAATTTTCCAGGGCGCGCGGTTTGTTTGGTCGCACGCTCGGGTTAGTGGGTTTGGGTAAGATCGGCCAGGAGATGATCCCGCGCGCGCACGCCTTCGGCATGCCCGTCGTCGCCTGGAGTCGCAGCCTCAGCGCGGAGAAGGCCGAGCAGTTAGGCCTCGAAAGAAAAGAAACACCGCTTGAGGTCGCACGCGCGGCCGACATCGTTAGCATTCACGTCGCACTCAAACCCGACACGCGCAACTTGATTGGACCGGAGTTCTTTGCCGCGATGCGTGACGGCGCGTACTTCATCAATACTTCGCGTGGCGAGACTGTCGATCAGCAGGCACTGGTTGACGCTGTTCACGCTAAAGGCCTGCGCGCGGGACTCGATGTGTTCGCGATTGAACCAACCTCGGCCGTCGCTGACTTCACTGATCCGATCGCGAATGAGACGCGAGTCTACGGCACTCATCACATCGGCGCCTCGACTGATCAGGCGCAGGAAGCAATCGCTGCTGAGACGGTGCGCATCATCAAATCATTTAAAGAAACCGGTCAGGTGCCAAATGTAGTTAATCTCGCCGCGCGCACTCCGGCGACGCATCGTCTGGTGGTGCGTCATCGCGATCGGCCCGGCGTGCTGGCCCAGGTGCTCGATGCAATCAAAGCGGAACAGATCAATGTGCAAGAGATGGAGAACATCGTCTTCGAAGGCGCAGAGGCCGCTGTCGCCCGCATCAATCTGGACAAAGCGCCGTCCGTGGCGACCCTCAATCGATTGCGCGCTGGGAATGCTGATATCATCGAGTTGAATGTTCTGGAAATAGCATAGGAGCTGGCCATGAACAAGCTTGTTCTGTTGACGATTCTTCTAATTGCCTGCTTTGGCTGCGCCGCGCTTGAGGCGCAGGTCGATCGCGATCAAAATTCGCAAGCGCCATGCATCGTCGTTGCGGGCGCTGTGCACTCGCCAATGCGGTTTGAACTGAAGCGACGGCCAGTTAAGGTGCTGGAAGCGCTTGCCTTCGCTGGAGGCCCGACGCAACGCGCGTCAGGAATAATCAAATTGATTCGGACTGGAGAGCCCTGCTACCAGGAAGCCTGGGCCCATAAGGTATGGCCCGATCACCGATTGGAAGTGACAGAATTGGCATTCGCAGATATCCAACGCGGAATTGAAAGCGCCAATCCGTATCTCAAAGCGGGTGACGTCGTTTTGGTTGTCGAGTCAGATCCGATCTATGTTTCCGGCAGAGTCGCCAAGCCGCAAGCGATTTATTTTAAGCAGCCGCCAAGTTTGTCAAACGCAATCGAGATGGCCGGAGGCGCGGTCGACGCTACCAGTGAGACAAAGGTCCTAATCTATCGGCCCGGTGATGATGGCCGCTACAAAGAATTCTTGAGGGTAAATCTTAGTGAATTGCGTAAGCATCCTAAGCGCGCTCCCGGCTTACATGCACTCGACATCATCGACGTCGGGCCGGCTGGAATCTTAATCCCGTCGAAGAGTCCGCTGAGATTCGATTCGCCGCCGTTTGATTACCGGCCGGCGAGTCCTTCGGCTATTCGAGCCAGGAACGGCATTGCTACTCTTTAGATGAACACCACTCTCATCACCGGCGCGTCTTCGGGAATTGGCGAAGCGTTCGCGCGCAAACTCGCCGCGCAAGGACACGATCTTTTGCTGGTGGCGCGTTCGGAAGACAAGCTCGTGGCCCTCTGCAACGAGCTCGGACGCAGTCACAACGTTCGCGCACAATATGTCGCCATC
>DASWQK010000372.1:0-3744 GCA_036403735.1 Pyrinomonadaceae bacterium | reverse complement strand
GCAAACTGGTTTCCAGCAAATAAGGCGGGCGAGAAAAAGGCCAGTTTGCTTTTGCCAGGTCTTCCGTCGTGAGATCTACGCCGGTCTTGATAAACCCACGCTGATCACATACCACACAACCACCGAGCCATCCAGAATTTGGCACCGCGCCGGTCATTGAAAAGAGATGGGCTATGTCGTGCGACTCAGTCTCTCCAGTTTGATTATTTCGCCACGTGACGCGCGCAAGATGATCGTTTCCTTCCAGCGCCACGACCTCAGCGTTGCTATGAAGTTCTATGTTCGGCGTCTCTTCGATGCGCCGGATTAGATAACGCGACATTGTTCTAGCCAGTCCGTCAGATCGAACGAGCACATAGACTCGGCTCGTGGTTTGCGCCAGAAAGACTGCCGCCTGACCAGCAGAGTTGCCGCCGCCCACGACAATTACTTCTTCACCGCCGCACAACTGCGCTTCCAGATGCGTCGCCCCGTAGTAGACACCGGCACCCTCAAACTTCGAAAGATTTTCCAGTTGTAGTCTTCGGTATTGCGCGCCCGAAGCAATGACCACTGTGCGCGCAGGGACGCTCTGACTGTCCCCGATCAACAGGGCGTAAGGGCGGCGATCGCAAGCCAAGCCTTTCGCGTCTTTCGCGATCAGCATTTGCGCGCCAAATTTTTGCGCCTGCGTGTAGGCGCGGCCGGCCAGCTCATGTCCTGATATGCCGGTAGGGAAGCCAAGATAGTTTTCGATTTTCGAACTGGCTCCCGCCTGACCGCCCGGCCCACTTGATTCGAGCACCAGGACATCAAGCCCCTCTGATGCTGCATAGACCGCCGCGGCCAGTCCTGCCGGCCCAGCACCAATTATGATCAGGTCGCGCACCTGTACTTGATCGATTCCTTCGTTGAATCCGAGGCAGCCGGTAATTTCCTCATTGGTTGGATTGCGCAGTACTGCGCTGCCGCGACAGATCAAAACGGGCAGGTCATCAATCGATAGAGAAAAGCGATCGAGCATCTCCTGAACATCGGGATCGCGCTCGAGATCGATGTAGGAATAGGGTTGGTAGTTGCGCGTGAGAAACTCTTTGATACGAAGGGTGTCAAGCAAATGAGTGGAGCCAATCAAAACGATGTCACCAGCTTCACGCGCAATCAATTCCAGCCTACGCAGGATGAAAGCTCGCAGAAAAATATCGCTGAGTTCGCTGTCGGTCTCGACGAGCGCCTGCAATGCCTCGCGATTCATTTCGATGAGTTCTGATTTTTCCGCGGCGCGTATGCGCAGGAGTCCACGACGGCCCGATAGGACGGTCAGCTCGCCGGTGAACATTCCCGGATTGCAGATGGCGACGGCGTGCTCCTGATTGTTCGCGACCTGCAGCGCGTGCAGTTGCCCGCTGACCACAACGAAGACTTTTGTTACATGCTCATTGAGCTCAACAACAATCTCACGTTGTTCTACCGTGCGGCGTTGGCCATGTGCGAGGATACGAGCTTGTTGAGCGGAGGTGAGTACCGGGAACATCTCGCTGGGAGTGCTTCCTGGTAATGACGATAAGGCGTCTTCAGGATCTGGCATTTTCTCATACTCTCCGTTGCTTAAACCCTTCGCTCGCAGAGTGTAGTTCATGCGATGGAGCCTACTGCGACTTGTTGATGAAGGCTACGAGTTGCGGGATAACCTGCTGAGGCGCTTCCTCCATCAGCCAATGGCCTTTGCCTTTTATGACAACTCCGCCGACGTTTGTATCAACCAGACGGGCCTGCTCAATCAGGAATTCTCCCGAAGCTTTTTCTCCAGTCAGTACCAGCATCGGCATTGTAAGTTTCGTTTCGGCAAACCGCGCGAAGTCTTTTGCATCCTGTTCGAAGTTGCGGAAGACCTCAAAACCTGCACGCATCGCGCCGGGCTGAGCATACGATCGTGCGTAAAACTGACGATCCGCTTCGGGCACCGAGTGTTTTGGGTCAGCGGCAAAATCATTCCAGAAATGCTCGAAATAGATCCTTTCACGTCCGGCAACCAGCTTGAGCGGCGTTTCGCCATAGAAGTGAAAGTGCCAGAGATCTCTTAACAGCCACACCGTCTTCCAATCACCCACGCCGGGAAGAAATGCGTCCATCAAGACGATTCGATCGACTTCGTTCGGGTATTGCGCGGCATAGGCGTAAGCGACCATCAATCCAATGTCATGCCCAACGACGATCTCGCGGTGATAACCAAGCCATAGGGCCAAGGCATGAATGTCCTGGGCCATCGTCTTCTTGTCGTAACCCGTCATCGGCTTGGAAGATCTGCCGAAGCCGCGCAGGTCCGGCGCGATTACCTTATGGTTCTTTGCCAGTTGAGCCATCAATGGCCGCCACATATGACTGTTCTCAGCGTAGCCGTGCAGCAGAATTACTGGATCGCCTTTTCCAGCGATCAGATAGTGAAGCGTGACTCCGTTAACGTTACCGAACTGATCTTCGATTCGCTTCTGCGCATGAACCGGAAGGCAGGTTGTCAGCGCGAAAAAGAGAATCGAGGCGCCGATGTATGAAGCACGCATGAACAGTTTCATGGAAGTCCCCTTATTCATTCGAAGGATGATATTTGTGAAGCTCAATTTTGGGGTGCGGTGACCTCTCACCAGCTTCAAAGCGCCGTTAGGCGCGCGATGTTTACAGAACTTCGGACACGGAATAATCCCAGCTCCGTTAGGAGCGGAACATAACGCTCCTAACGGAGCGAAGAAGTTTCAAGAAGCCACGTCGGTACTATACACATTCGGCTCCTAACCTTTCCTCGGCCACGAGTTCCGCGGATCGGCGGTCACCCGAATCTGCTTCACTCTCCAGACTTAGATCGTCGGAATGGTTCCGCCATCGATGACGTATTCGCTTCCGGTGATCGAGGAAGCACGGTCCGATGCCAGAAAGGCCACCAACTCGGCGACTTCGTCAGGGCGATTCGGCCGGCCGAGCGGGATGCCGCCGAGTGAATCCATAATGCGTTGCCTGGCTGCGTCCTGACTGATGCCCGTTCGCTCTGCGATCTCGTTGACCATTCCCACAGCCGCGTCTGTCTCGGTGTATCCGGGCGCAACTGAGTTCACACGAATACCTTTTGGACTCACCTCTTTTGAAAGACCTTTGCTGTAGTTAGTCAATGCGGCCTTTGCGGCTGCGTAAGCAAGCGTCGCGTCGAAAAGCGGAAGTGTTCGTTGAATTGAAGAGATGTGGATGATCACGCCTGAGCCCCGTTCCAGCATCGATGGCAGAAACGCGCGATCGAGACGAACAGCAGCGAAGAGGTTCATATCAAACGCATGTTGCCAGTCATCATCAGACAACGCTAATGCGCCACCGCCGCGGGCCGCGGAACCACCTACGTTGTGAATCAGGATATCCAAATGCCTGAAACGATCTGTTACGGCTTTTGCAACTGACTCTATTCCTTCTCGAGTACTGACATCTGCCTGAACAAAACGATCAGCGGAAGTTTCCGGCGAAGCAGATCGGGCGGTCGCGATTACATCTCCACCACCTCGAATCAGACGATTAACTATGGCCTCGCCAATGCCTCTGATACCACCTGTAACCAGAATTCGCCTGCCCTTGAATTCAGTTGGTTCCGCTTTTGGTTCGTTGTTCTGCATCTGCCAATTCCTCTTAAAGTTTTGAGGGCGAATCCTTGCTCAGGCTGTCGCGGCCATCTCACCTTTGATGAACGCGAGCAAGTCGGCATTGATCACGTCTGCATTCGTCGTTGGC
>DASWQK010000371.1:0-5018 GCA_036403735.1 Pyrinomonadaceae bacterium | reverse complement strand
TACGGTGGGGCTAATGCCCCGGCGCGGCAACACATTATTAGGACAGTACCAAAGCGCTGAAGTCACGCGGCAGCAAGCAGCTTCGTAGCTTGCCAGTAGCGCTTCGCTCAAAGCTCGGGCTTCTGACACTTTCAACCAGGTGTTAGAATGCTGTCGTCTTTCCCGAACGAGTCACGCCCGTCACCAACACGATGAGTGAAGAGCAGGAAGTTTTTCTCAAACACATTCAGAAGCAGGGACTTAAGCGCACGGCGCAGCGCGACTTGATTCTTGATGTGTTTCTGCGCACCGAAGGCCACGTGTCCGGCGAAGATCTGTACCAACTCGTGAGAGAGAAAGATCCGACGGTGGGCCAGACAACCGTTTATCGCACACTGCGACTCTTAACGGATGCCGGTCTGGCGCGCGAGGTGCGGTTTGGCGATGGCCGGGCGCATTACGAGCACAACTACAAACACGAGCATCACGATCACATGATTTGCTCTGAGTGCGGAAAGATCATTGAATTCTATTCGCCTGAGCTGGAAGCAATTCAGGATGCGATGGCGGCGAAATATAAATTCACGCTGACTGAACATCTGCTGCGAATGATTGGGGTGTGTGCTGATTGTCAGCAGAAGGCCGAAAAACCTCCGGCTCCGAAAGAACTTGTCGCGCACGCAGCGAAGAGCACGCGCCGCTGACGGAGTTGCCAATCAACGAAAATGACAGTCATCAAAATATCGACTAACAAACTATTGAAAACTGTTTCGCATTCAATCGCATTCGCCTCGCTGGTCTTGTTGCTGGGCTGTCCAGGCAATTCGAACAAGCCGGCGGAGCTCAACTCGTCGACGCCCGTAACGAATGCGCCGGCCAAAAGTGATTTTGATGCTGATCGCGCTTTCGAGTACGTGCGGAAACAAGTCGAGTTTGGTCCACGACCTCCGGGAACGCCTGAGCTGGAAAAGACGCGCGCCTATATCATCGATCAGTTGCGATCATTCGGATTGAATGTAACGACTGATGAGTTTCACGCGACGACCCCGGTCGGCGATCGCAAGATGGCCAATATCATCGCGGAACTGCCGGGCCCATCCTCAGACATTGTCATCATTGGCAGCCATTTCGATACCAAGCTCTTCAAGGACATCAAGTTCGTCGGTGCGAACGACGCGGGATCGTCTACCGGCGCGTTGATGGAAATTGCGCGGGTGCTGGCTGCGAAGAAGCCAAATAAACTGACATATCGATTTGTGTTCTTTGATGGTGAGGAAGCTTTCTGTAGAGATTGGGATGATTGTCACAATCCGAATCCTGCTGATCCAAACCACCCGTTGCCGGATAACCTCTACGGCAGCCGCCATTATGTTTCGCAGCTGGTTCAAAAGAACGAAGCCTCGCGCGTGAAGGCGATGATCCTGATGGACATGATGGGCTACAAAGATTTGCGATTGGGTCGCGCTGACCTGGGCACGGCGTGGTTACAGGACCTCGTTTGGCAGACCGGCAAACAACTCGGGTACAAAGAATTCGTGGACGCGCCGGAAGGCGTGGGCGACGACGATCACAGTCCGTTCCTTAAAGCAGGTATCGATTCGCTCGACATCATCCAACTCAACTCATATCCCTATTGGCATACGAAGGATGACACGCTCGATAAAGTCTCAGCGAAAAGTCTGAAGATTGTCGGTGATGCGATCATCGCGAGCCTGCCGAAGATTGAAGAGAGAATACAGAGTCGATCGCGTTAGGATGGATTATTGGAACTAAATGTTTAGAGGCGGGCTACGCCCGCCTTTTTCGATTTGGCGGGCGGTAGCCCGCCTCTAAACGTATTGATTGGTGTTACGTTCACACCGAATTCTTCAGCTTCTCTTCAATCGCCTTACCAACTTCACTGCATCGTGACGCTTTCGCTTCGCCAATCAAGTCGTAGGTCAACGTCTTACCTTCGCTGAGAAGTTCAGCTACCGCGGTTTCCACTCTTTCCGCGGCGCGCAGCAGACGCTCATCATCGTGTCGCGTTCCCAGCCAATCCAGCATCATCTGCACTGACAGAATCGCGGCCAGCGGGTTCGCCTTGTCTTTGCCGGCGTGTTTCGGCGCGCTGCCGTGAATCGGCTCGAACATCGCATGCTCATCACCGATGTTGCCGCCGACCGCGAGGCCGAGCCCGCCCGCAGTCGTCGCGCCATTGTCACTGACGATGTCGCCGACGAGATTTGGACCAACAGCGACGTCGTACCACTCCGGATTGCGAATCTGCCACTGGCAAAAAGCGTCGACGTAAGCATAGTCGAGTTTCAGATCGGGAAACTCTCTCAGACCAACTTCGCGAAAGACGTCGCGGAAAAAGCGATGCGCGCCGATGATGTTTGATTTATCGACGCAGGTAACTTTGAGTTGCCTGTTGCGCCGCCGCGCCAGGTTGAAAGCGTAGCGCACGACGCGCTCAGTCGCGCGGCGCGTGATGCGAATCGGCGTTACGCGGCCGTCTGGGATCTCATTCGTCTCGCCCGTGTAAGCGTCTTCGGTGTTCTCACGGATCACCACGTAATCGACCTTGCCCGGCTCCCAGACTTGTTTCAATTCGCCGTGAATCTTGTGCTTCACACCCGGGTATAGTTTGACTGGGCGCACGTTCGCATACAGATCGAGCTTCTGCCGGTTGGCGATCACCTGCGCGAATCCGGCGAGCTGCGGCTCGGGATAAGGCTTGCCGGGTTTCGTGAAAACCGTCTTGCCGTCCACTTCATGACCGACCGCTCCCAGAAGTACTGCGTCAGCGGCTTCGCATTTTTCAAAAGAGCCTTCGGGCCATTCGATCTCGTGCTCAGCGTAGTAATGACCGCCGCAGGGGATCTCTTCGATTTTGAAATCGATTTGAAAGAGCTCGCCTGCAAGATTCAAAACACGCAGGGCGGCCGACAAGACTTCAGGCCCGATACCGTCACCGGGCAGAGCTACGATGTAATAGGATTGTTTCATTGGTGGTTTTTAGCGAACGATGAATATAAGCGACGCGGGAAAGAATCAACAAGAAGACGAGCTCAATCGACGTCGTGAGAGGTCAGTACCGGGAGCGGTAGCGACCGGGTCCGTTTCGCGCGATCGGTTTGTGTGCCGTAAGCAACCCGGTCGCTACCGCTCCCGGTACTGACTTCATCACGTCCTCTGTGGTAATAATCGTCGTCAATGCTAACTGCCGAAATCATCGCCATCGGTTCGGAACTCCTCAGCTCATCGCGCACTGACACGAACAGTCTCTGGCTCACCGACCAACTCAATCGCATCGGCATCGACGTGAAGCTTAAGACGATCGTCGGCGATGACGACGCGCGACTTGAAGAAGTTGTTAAAGACGCGGTGAAGCGTTCGCGCGTCGTGATTAGTACTGGAGGCCTGGGACCAACTGAAGACGACATCACCCGCAAAGTCGTCGCCCGCGCGCTGGGAAAGCGTCTGTCGCTCGATGAAAAAGTTCTGGCAGAGATTCGCGAACGCTTTCGCGGCTTTGGCATCGCGAATATGCCGGAAAGAAATTCGCGGCAGGCCATGGTGATCGCCGGCGCGGAAGTCCTAGCAAATCCAAATGGTTCGGCGCCCGGTCTCTATCTCGAGCACGAAGGTTGTGCGGTTGCGCTCATGCCAGGCCCGCCGCGTGAGATGAAACCGATGTTCGAGAATCACGTGCGCGTGCGGCTGGAAAAACTGGCAGGCGATACGCGGTTTGCGACGCGAGTGTTGCGCGTTTCCGGTCTTGGTGAATCGGCAGTCGATGAAAAGATCGCCCCGATCTATACGAAGTATGAGAATCCGCAGACAACAATTCTTTTTAACAGCAGCGAGATCGAAATTCATTTGAAGGCCCATGGTCGCACTGAAGCTGACGCCGAAGCTTTGATTGACGATTTGTCTTTGAAGATTGAAAAAGAACTTGGCAACTCGGCGTTTTCCTTTCGCGGTGAAACGATGGAAGAGGTCGTCGGCCGCAGATTGGCCATGACTGAGTTCACGCTCGCGGTCGCGGAAAGCTGCACCGGTGGATTGATTGCGCAGCGTCTGACGAGCGTGCCCGGCTCTTCGAAATACTTCATCGAAGGCGTGGTTACTTATTCAAACGAATCAAAGACGCGACTGCTCGGCGTCGACAAGAAGTTGATCAAAGAATTCGGGGCGGTGAGCCAACAGGTCGCCCGGGACATGGCCCGCGGCGTTCGTCATCGGGCGAAGACCGATTTTGGATTGGCAGTGACTGGAGTCGCCGGTCCAGGCGGTGGCACGGAAGAGAAGCCCGTCGGGCTAGTTTTTATCGCGCTCGCCGATGATGCGCACACTGAACATAAGAAGCTGACGATTCCCGGCGATCGTGAGCTTGTTCGCTGGCGCGCGTCGCAAGCGGCGTTGGATATGTTGAGGCGGAGGTTGATTTGAATCAAGCTGTTGCGGTGCGAGGAAGGGTTTTCGGAACGTATTCGAATTTGATTGATACCTTGCCGTTGCGAGCAAGATTATCCATATCTACCAAAGCGCGGAGTTTATCAACGTTTAGACGTATTACCGGGGTTGAGCCTTCTTCTGAATAAGAGAAATCTTTGAAGTCGTGAATAATAACGAATTTCTTGGTGTCACGCCTAGGACGAGTTATTGTCACCTTTATCTTCTCCTTGGATTTTGCTGGATTAGATAAGTCCTGACGCCAAAAAGACTGCATCTTCAATAGTTCGCCCTTTGTAAATGTCTTCACAACCGTATTCCAACTCTCGTCAGCGATTGGACTCAAAGCGACGTCAGAGATACGAACAAATTTGTCTAAGAAGAAGACCTCAACGGGATGATCTTCGGCGATGCCTCGTAGGTACACTTGTTGCGACTTAAATACTCCTCTTTGAGTTTCCGGTATAACTGACGAGAGATAATTGCCGTCGATTACGATTCCACTAGGACGTGCCAAGTCATTGAGTCGTGAAGCTAAGTTGAGCAGATGACCTGAGTAGTCCAGAATTTGATCTCCGGAATAGAGACAACACGCAGTT
>DASWQK010000370.1:0-2493 GCA_036403735.1 Pyrinomonadaceae bacterium | reverse complement strand
CAATGGATTGCGTGGGCGTCGCGATTCATACATGCGGAGGAATGCGACACGACTGACCCGCGAAATCTCGAAATCTGCCTATCGGCCGTTTTCGGCTGTATCGCGAAAAGAAGCGGACGGCTTCCGCCTGCCACAGCAGGGGAGGGGAAGAGGCAACGCGAAGCCGTCCGCAGTGGCAGCTACGCGACACTGCGTCAGGGAGCAAACGCGGCCGGCTGCTTGGTCCAGAATTAGGTGCGGCTGACCGGCGACTCCATTAAACAGAGGTTTATTTTTACTAGATTGAGGTTTAGCCTTTGCTGGCAACGATGCGGCATTTGGGCAGCTGGTTGAAATCAGAATGGTCTGGCAGCCAGATTGCTGACGCGAGATTGCGGTGCGCGGCTCGACTTTGCGCCAATTTAACACGAGTTTTGAGTGGCTTGCCCTAGCGGTACGGCGTTGGGCGCTCGCCCCCGGCGATCGAATTGTTGGACCTGTTCGAAATGCTCTAGTCTTGCTAGCTGGAGAACCGGACACGCTGCGATGATCGGCCGCCAGATCACGTTTCCGGAGATTCAGCCGCGCAGGGGTGCTGGCTAGCTGAGCAAGCAGAATGACAAAATCTGATCGCAGTGAAGAGTTGTCAAAATCCTCTACGATTTCTCACCATGCGACGGCAGTCTTGTCGGTTGCTGTCGCGATCGTTGCTGCGGAGTTGATCACGCGCTCGCTGGCCGCCGAGGCCATCGCATCATCAATGCTTTGCGCGGTTATTTTCGCTGCGTGGGTTGGAGGTCTAGGCCCGGCATCGTTGGCGGTTACACTCGCCCTTCTGGCTTTTCACTATTACCTGGTGCCTCCGATCAATTCATTTACCTGGAAGCACGACCTTTTCACGGTAAGTATTGCGGAGATCCCGCGTCTGATCCTGTTTTCCATTCTATCGGTCGTGGTTGCTTTCCTGATCTCGGCGCAAAGGAAGGCGACAGAAGAGCTTCGACGTTCGGCCCATGATCTGCGGCTGGCGATGCAGGATCAGAAGCGGATTGCGGCCGCGCTCCTGCACAGCGAAATGTATTTGACCGAAGCGCAGCGGTTGAGCGGTACTGGGAGTTTTGGATGGAACGTCGGCAGCGGAGACATCATCTGGTCAGACGAAACGTTCCGAATCTTTGGTTGTGACCGTGCGACCAAACCTACCATGGAAACTATTCTCCAGCGCGCCCATTCGGAAGATCGCGCAGCCGTGCAAGAGATCATCGACCGTGCGTCCCGCGAGGAAACCGATTTCGATCATGAATATCGGTTACTAATGCCGGATGGTGCCGTCAAATATGTTCACGTCCTAGCGCGCGCCGTCAGAAATGTTTCAGGCGCCATTGAGTTCGTGGGCGCGGTAACGGATGTCACTGGTGCACGGGAAGCGGAACGAAAGCTGCGACGCAGCGAGGCTTATCTGACCGAGACTCAGCGTTTGAGTCGCGCAAGTAGTTGGGCCTGGGACGTGCGACGTCGAGGTTGGGCATATCGTTCGCCCGGAGTTTACGCTCTGTTTGGATTCGGCCAGACAGAGACAGACTTGCCGGTGCAAGCCTTCCGGGATCGTATTCACCCCGACGACAGGCGCGCGAATGTCGAAGCGGCGGCTCGGGCTATTGATAAAAAAGCGGATTTCGAACTTGAATTTAGGATCGTGCTGCCTGACGGATCGATAAGGCACATACGTTCTGTCGGGCATCCCGTCGTCGATGGCGACGGCAATATGGTTGAATTGATTGGTACCCATCTCGATGTGACCGAACAATATGTTGCAAAGCAGGCGCTGCAGAAAGCCTTTGACGAAATCAAGAAGTCCGAGGATCGATTTCGACTTGTCATCGACACGATCCCGACCTTGGTATGGCGCTCTGGACCCAACGGCCGGCCCGAGTTCTTTAATCAGCCGACGCTCGATTACACTGGTCTCTCTTCAAACAGTGCTTTGGAAGCATGGACTCGCGCAGTTCATCCAGATGATCTGGCAAACCTGTCGGGGATGTGGCACGGGATACAAGAGTCCGGCGCGCGCGGCGAAACGGAAGGACGGCTCCAGCGCTTGGACGGCGCATACCGATGGTTCTTATTCCGTGTCGAGCCGCTGCGCGATGAGGCGGGGAGCATCGTCGAATGGTACGGATCGGCGACCGACATCGAGGATCGTAAGCAGACCGAAAATGCTCTCCGTCAAAGCGAAGCGTATTTGGCACAAGCGCAGCGATTGAGCCTAAGCGGTACCTTCGGCTGGCGCGTCGCCACCGGCGAAAATACCTGGTCCGCGGAAACGTACAGGATTTTTGGATACGAGCCGGGGTCTCCTGTCGACGTCGATATGGTTGTCGCGCGCACGCATCCGGAGGATCGGGCTGCCGTGCAAAGGGCGATTGACCGCGCCTCGAAGGATGGGAATGACTATGATCAGGAGTATCGATTGCTGATGCCGGATCGCTCCGTGAAATATGTCCATGCCGTCGC
>DASWQK010000369.1:0-4054 GCA_036403735.1 Pyrinomonadaceae bacterium | reverse complement strand
GGTTTTGGAGAACGAGACTCAAGTCCGTGATTTGCCGGGTGCGAAGCGTGCGCCAAGATTCAAAGGCAAGATTGAATTCGATCATGTGAAGTTTGCCTATAACGGCCAACAACGCGTGCTCGATGATGTAAATTTGCGAATCGAACCGGGCCAGCTGGTCGCGCTGGTGGGTCCCACCGGCGCGGGCAAGACCACGATTGTGAGTCTGTTGCCGCGTTTCTACGAAATCAGTTCCGGCCAAATTCGCATCGACTTTACTGACATTCGGCGCTTCAAACAGAAGTCTCTGCGCGAACAAATTAGTTTCGTGCTGCAGGAATCGCTTCTGTTTCGCGCGACGGTGGCGCAAAACATTGCCTACGGAAAACCCGACGCGACGCACGAAGAGATCGTGCGCGCCGCTCGTCTGGCTAATGCCGACGAGTTCATCGATCGCATGCCTGATGGTTACGAAACGATGATCGGCGAACGCGGCATGACTTTGTCGGGTGGTCAACGCCAACGCATAACGATCGCGCGCGCAATCATTCGCGACTCGCCGATCCTAATTCTTGATGAACCCTCCGCCGGGCTCGACGCTGAGTCAGAGAAATTGGTGTTCGATGCGTTAGGGAATTTGATGGAAGGCAAGACCTCGATTGTGATTGCGCATCGATTAGCAACCGTCCGCCGCGCCGACGTGATCTTCGTGATTGATGAAGGCCGTGTGGTGGAGCAGGGAACCCATGAAGAGCTGCTTGCCAATGGCGGTCTGTATTCACGCCTGTATGAGTTGCAGTTTAGAGGTGAAGAGGAAGAGAGCCCTCGGGAACTGTTGACGGTGTAATCAGGGCACTAGCCCGACCGTGAGGGAGGGCTCTTTCTTCACGCTGAAAGCCTGAAATTCAATAGCCAGGGCAACGCCCTGGGATCACAACCAATAACAATTCCGTTCGCCCTGAAAGGGCGAAATGAATTTTGTCTCGCCCAAACATTAATCCCGCAGTATACTCACGCCGATTCTTCGCCTTACGCGGCTTCCACAATCATGGCCGAACAACTCCGAGTAATGATCAGCAGCACCGCGCGCGATTTGCCCGAGCATCGCAAAGAAGCGATGGATGCGTGCCTGCGCCAGGGCATGTTCCCAGTCATGATGGAGTATCTGCCGGCAAGCGATGACGAAGCCATTCCTGCGTCACTCAAGATGATTGATGAGGCAGATATCTATCTCCTGATCCTCGCCCACCGCTACGGTTACGTGCCTGATGCAAATAATCCTACCCGAATCTCCGTGACTGAGCACGAATACAACCGGGCAGTCGAACGGAAGATACCGATTCTAACCTTCGCCATGCACGAGGACCATCCTGTCAAAGCGTCAGATGTTGAGAAAGGTGAGGGCGCGGTCAAACTCGACACCTTCAAGAAGCGGGCGTTGTTGAAGGGAACAAATTTTTTCAAATCACCTGCCGATCTTCGAGCGGACATTATCGACAGCTTGTCTGACCATCGTCAGCGAGATCTAACAGCGTTTCACTATGTGAGCGACATTCCCGCACCGCCGGAAGTTTACATTGCTCATCCCTACACGCTTCTGCAAACGCAGACGCTCATCGGTCGCCAAAGAGAATTGAAACTGCTGACTGACTGGATTACCGGCAAAGAACTGGGATTTGATGAACAGAAAGCTCCTCCCAATTCGGTTCGCATCATGAGCGTGGTCGCGATTGGTGGCATGGGCAAGAGTGCCCTGACGTGGAAATGGTTCAATGACGTCGCGCCTCAAGAGATGAAGACTCTTGTCGGTCGAATGTGGTGGAGCTTTTACGAGAGCGATGCGACTTTCGAGAATTTCGTCACCCGAGCGCTGGCCTATGTGACTGAGCGTCGACTCGAAGAAGTCCAGCAGATTCCCGCGCCGGAACGCGAATCGCAACTGCTCGCGGTTCTCGATCATGAACCATTCCTTTTCGTCTTGGATGGATTGGAAAGAATCCTAATCGCATATGCGCGAATGGACGCATCGCGCCTGAACGATAGTGAAAAGAACCTTCGCAAAACTACCGACCCCAGAGCTGGCGGCTTTCTGAAGAGATTGGCGCATGTGAAGCAATCTCAGATTCTCGTTAGTTCACGGCTGTATCCGACAGAGCTTGAAACAGTCGGCGACGATCCGATTCCGGGCACCTTCAGAGTAAACATAGAAGGGTTAATCGACGAAGATGCTGTCGAACTTTGGCGCGCGTTCGGGGTTAGTGGCTCGCGTGATGACCTTTTGCCACTCTTCAACACCTTCGCAAAGCATCCTTTGCTTATTCAGTCATTGGCTGGCGAAATCAGACGCTATCGTAAAGCACCGGGAGATTTTGAAGCATGGCGCG
The DNA here is from genome assembly GCA_036403735.1 of Pyrinomonadaceae bacterium. Classification (GTDB taxonomy): domain Bacteria; phylum Acidobacteriota; class Blastocatellia; order Pyrinomonadales; family Pyrinomonadaceae; genus UBA11740. The sequence goes on along the minus strand of DASWQK010000369.1, from coordinate 1,691 downwards.
AGGCAAATCCGAACTTTGATCCAAGTAAATTCTCCAAGGTTAAAGAAGCGATGGTCCATGTGCTCGAATTCGCCTTGCGTGGGTTAGACGAACAAGGTCAGATGATCTTGCGAACGATCGCGGCCTTTCGCATGCCGACCAGCTATGACACGCTAGCGGCCGTTTTGGTTGGTGAGAATAAACCGTGCACTAACGAACCAGAATTGGACGGGCTCCTGAATGAGTTGGAAGATCGGGGACTAGTAGGTTGGGACAAGCGCGCCAATCGCTATGACCTGCACCCGCTCGTGCGCGGGGTGGTGTGGAGCGGCTTGGGCGACGACGCACGGCGCGGCGTCTACACAAGCCTGCACGCGCACTTTGAAGCCGTGCCGATGATTGACGATCCCCTCAAAGTCAATAGCCTCGAAGACCTCACATCGGCCATCGAATTGTACAACACGCTGATCGGACTGGGACGTTATGATGATGCCGGGAGATTCTTTTACGAGCGATTGGATAAAGCGATGCTCTACCGTTTGGGTGCTGGCAGGCAGCGTGTCGAACTTTTGGAAATGCTCTTTCCAGATGGTTTAGATCAACTACCGCACCAGAGCAGCCCAGATTGGCAAGCTTGGATGCTCAGTGCGCTGGCGTTAGGGTATGACTCGATCGGACAGCCGCTGCGCGCAGCCGCGCTTTATCGCCGCGCTAGCACAATTGATTCAGAGATGAAGGATGAGGAAAGCCTCAGCGTTGGTTTGCGCAATCTGTCAGATACGTTGCGGCTATCAGGTGCGCTGTGCGAGTCAGAGTCTGCGGCGCAGCGAGCGCTGGTCATGACTCGGGAGCGGGATGATCATTTTGGGGAAGCGGTTAGTCTGAATTGGCTTGGCTTGACGATGGGGGCGCGTGGTCTTGCGAATGAATCCGCGTCTGTCCTACAACGAGCATTGCGCATGTTTATAGCGCAGTCCAACCCTCAGTTTGAAGGCGTGGTCAATTCTTATCTTGCGCAGAGAGCAGAGTGGCTCAGCGAATTTCCTAGCGCGCTATCGTTCGCCAATCGCGCCTGGGAGTTGGCTCATGTTCAAAATTATGAGACTGACTTTATCCGCGCAGCGCGAGCGCAAGGTGAGGCGGCATTGGGTTTGAATGATTTCGCCACCGCCGACGAACGGCTGCATCATGCGATCACCCGGGCGCGGAAAGTGAACAACATTGAAGAAGAGCTGCCCGCGCTGCTGGCGGTTGCGGAGTTGCGGCGGCGGGGAGACACAAAAGCGGCGCGCGAACTTCTGGATGATCTCTGGGAAGCGGCGGAGCGTGGGCCGTATCCCCTCTTTCATGTGGATGCTTTCAATGTGCTCGCACAAATCGAGCGTGATGAAGGCAACGCGAAGGCGGCGATTGAAGCGGCGACGCAGGCGTATCGCCTCGCGTGGTGTGATGGGCCGCCGTTCGCCTATCACTGGGGATTGGAGAAAGCGAAGCAGCATCTTAAGGAACTCGGCGCGCCGGAGCCGGAGATGCCTCCGTTCGACGAATCAAAGTTCGAACCGATGCCGGAGGTCGAGATCAATCCGAACGATGAGTTTCATGTCGACGAGACCTCGCCTGAATAGGAGCCCTCCCTCACGGTCGTGCTACTGCCCCGTCCTCAATCATGCTCAATCCGTCTTAAGCACACTCATTGCGGCTCGCGCGATGAC
>DASWQK010000368.1:0-6169 GCA_036403735.1 Pyrinomonadaceae bacterium | reverse complement strand
ATTGACTGGGCCGAGTGGCTGACTGCCGAGCTTTATTAAGGCCCGACTTTCAGATGGCGCTTTTCGACGAAATCTTTGTATGCGGCGCGAAGATTCGGGTCGAGCTTAAAAGCTTTTCCAAAGTCCTGTTCAACCTGGGTGGTCTTTCCCAGGACTGCTTCGATGGCGCCACGGCTGGCATAGGATTGAGGAGAATCGGGGTTGAGTTCCAAAACTCGGTTGTAGTCCGCTAGCGCGCCCTCCAAATCTTTCTTCGACTCACGCGCTGTCGCCCGTGCGAAGAACGCACCCTCGTCAGCTTTTAATTGAAGCGCGGAATCGTAATCTGCAATCGCGCCGTCGAAATCCTGCTTGTTCTGTTTGGCCTGGCCACGATTTACGTAAGCGTCGACGAACTTCGGCGCGAGGGTCAAGGCGCTCGTGTAATCCCTGATCGCGCTATCGAGCTCCTTCTTTTCCTGCCAGGCCGCGCCGCGATTATAGAAAGCCTCCGCGTATTTGGGATTCTGCTCCAGGGCTTTGGTGTAGTCAGCGATTGCTCCGTCGACATCGCCCTTTGCGCTGCGAGCATTACCGCGATTGTTATAGGCGAGCGAGAGTTTCGGCGCCAATTCGATTGTCTTTGAAAAATCGGCGATGGCCCGGTCGTAATCACCCTTCCCCAGCAAGAGCGCGCCCCGGTTGTAATAGTTCTCAGCATCGGTCGGGAGCACTGCAATGGCGCTCGTGTAGTCCGCAATTGCACCCTCAATGTCATTCTTCGCGGTGCGCGCGTTGGCCCGGTTGTTGTAGGCAACCGCCAAAACCAAAGCCAGCGGTTTCATGGAAATTACTTTCGTGAAGTCTTCAATCGCTCCGTCGAGGTCTCCTTTGCTTTGCCGCGCTATGCCGCGATCCATAAAGTTCTCAGCTGTGCGTGGAGTTTGGGCAGATGTGAACGTGGCCGCCAACAATAACCAGATACCGATTATGACGTAACGTAGTCCCATACGAAGCGCGACGATTCGACTCACGAGAATACTCATGTAAAATGTTTCGACTCCAAAGCGCAAGCTGTTAACTTGCGTTCGCAGTCAATCACAAGCTGGCAGCTTGTGTTACAAGATGCCCAAGCGCACTGATATTCACAAAATCCTGATCATTGGCTCCGGCCCGATCGTCATCGGTCAGGCCTGCGAATTCGATTACTCAGGCACGCAAGCCTGCAAGGCCCTGCGTCAGGAAGGGTATGAAGTCGTGCTGGTGAATTCGAACCCGGCGACGATCATGACCGATCCGGAAACTGCTGATCGAACCTACATCGAGCCGCTCACGGTCGAATCAGTCTCCGCCATTATCCGCAGAGAAAAGCCTGATGCATTGCTGCCGACTGTTGGCGGTCAGACCGCTCTGAACCTGGCCATTGCTTTGGATGATGCGGGCGTGCTGGAAGAAAACAATGTCGAGATGATCGGCGCCAAACGCGAAGCAATCAAAGTCGCCGAAGACCGCCTGCTGTTCAAGCAAGCGATGGACGAAGCGGGCTTTCAGATGCCGCGCGGCGGGTTCGCAAAGTCGTGGGCCGAAGCTGAAGAGATTGTCAAAGAAACCGACTACCCCGCGATCATTCGCCCCAGCTTCACCCTGGGCGGTACGGGCGGGGGTGTCGCTTTCAATCCGGAAGAGTTCCAGGAAATCGTGCGTGGCGGACTGGCTGCTTCGCCAATTCACGAAGTGCTGATCGAAGAATCAATTCTCGGCTGGAAAGAATTTGAGTTGGAAGTGATGCGCGACCTCGCCGACAACGTAGTAATTATCTGCTCAATAGAGAACTTCGATCCGATGGGCGTGCACACTGGAGACTCGATCACAGTCGCGCCGGCGCAGACCTTAACCGATCGCGAATATCAAAGACTGCGCGACATGTCGATCACGATCATTCGCAAGGTCGGCGTCGAAACCGGCGGCTCAAACATTCAATTCGCGGTGAACCCGGAAAACGGCGAGGTGCGCATCATTGAAATGAATCCGCGCGTGTCGCGTTCGTCAGCCCTGGCGTCAAAAGCCACCGGCTTCCCGATCGCCAAGATTGCGGCGAAACTTGCAATCGGTTACACGCTCGATGAAATACCCAACGACATCACCAGGAAGACGCCTGCCTCGTTCGAGCCGACGATCGACTATGTCGTGACCAAGATCCCGAAATGGAACTTCGAAAAATTTCGCGACGCGGAAGACGTACTGGGCACGCAGATGAAATCAGTCGGTGAAGTCATGGCCATCGGCCGCACCTTCAAAGAGTCTTTATTTAAAGGACTGCGATCGTTGGAAGCAGTCAAGCCCCTGCGGCTGGAAGACGTGTCGAATGATGAACTGCAGAGAAAGCTGGCGCGGCCGAACTCGCAACGATTCTCTTACATCACTTATGCGCTGGAACACGATTGGTCCATCGACGAGATTTACCGCTTGTCGAAAATCGATCCCTGGTTTCTGGATCAGCTCAAGCAAGTGATGGAAATTCAACGCGAGGTTGAAGCGATCGTTGATAATTCGGCTCGTTTAGAGGCGGCACTTGTGCCGCCGCCGTCGTCGGGACAAGTCCCGACTCTAAACAAGTCACTACCAACCCCTGCTCTCGAGAACATCCCCCTCGATCTCCTCCGCGCCTTCAAAGAAGCCGCGCTCTCCGATCGCCGCCTCGCCTACTTAACCAAACGCACTGAAGACGAAGTCCGCGCCTATCGCAAGAGCCTCGGCTTGATTCCTGTCTACAAGCGTGTCGACACTTGCGGCGCCGAGTTCGAATCCTACACGCCTTACCTCTATTCGACTTACGAAGAAGAAGACGAAGCCCAGCCAACGGATCGAAAGAAGATTATGATTCTCGGTTCCGGTCCAAACCGCATCGGCCAGGGCATCGAGTTCGACTACTGCTGTTGTCATGCGTCATTCGCGCTGCACGAAGCCGGCTTTGAAACGATCATGGTCAACTGTAATCCGGAAACCGTCTCGACGGATTACGACACTTCCGATCGTTTGTATTTCGAGCCGCTGACCTTCGAAGACGTGATGAACATAGTCGATGTCGAAAAACCAACCGGCGTCATTGTTCAGTTCGGCGGTCAGACGCCTTTGAATCTGGCGATGCGTCTACACGAATCCGGCGTGCCCATCATCGGCACTTCGCCCGACTCGATCGACCTGGCGGAAGATCGAAAACGCTTTGGCGCGCTCTTGAATGAATTAGGAATTCCGCAACCTGAAAATGGAACCGCAACTTCGATCGAAGGGGCGCGCGAAGCTGCGAATCGAATCGGCTATCCGGTCCTGGTCCGACCAAGCTATGTCCTGGGTGGCCGCGCGATGGCGATCGTTTATGACGAGAACACTCTGGACGACTACATGCGAACGGCGGTTGACTTCTCGCATGATCGACCGGTGTTGATTGATAAATTTCTCGAGCAAGCTGCGGAGTTCGACGTCGATGCACTCGCCGACGACAGCGCCTGCGTGATCGCCGGCATTCAGGAACACATCGAAGAAGCCGGAATTCACTCGGGTGATTCGTCGTGCGTGCTGCCGCCCGTGCGGATCGCTGAAGAGCATCTCGAAACGATGCGTCACTACACTCGCAGGCTCGCGAAGGCTCTTTCTGTCAAAGGCCTGATGAATATTCAATTCGCAATCAAAGACGATCGCGTCTATGTGCTGGAAGTAAATCCCCGCGCCTCGCGCACAGTTCCCTTCGTCTCGAAAGCGACGGGAGTTCCCCTGGCGCGCATTGCCGCAGTCGTCATGGCCGGAAAGAAGCTGAAAGATTTTAGTTTGCCGGATGAGCTGCGCGTCGATCGCTTTTACATCAAGTCGCCGGTCTTTCCTTTCCGTAAATTTCCCGGCGTCGATCCGGTGCTGAGCCCGGAGATGCATTCAACCGGCGAAGTGATGGGCATCGGTGAGACTTTCGGCGAAGCTTATGCAAAGGCGATGATCGCGGCCGGGACCGAGCTGCCGCAAAAAGGAACGGCCTTTATCAGTGTCAACCAGATTGATAAGGGACAAGCAGTTGTGCTGGCGCGTCGTCTGTCGCGTCTCGGCTTTGAACTAATGGCAACGGTCGGAACAGCGTCTCGCCTGCGCGAAGTTGGCCTTGAGTGTGCGACAGTTTTCAAAGTTAACGAAGGCCGGCCGAACGTCGCCGACCACATCAAACAGGGTGAGATCGCGCTGGTCATTAACACGCCGCTCGGCCGCGCCTCGCATTATGACGAACAAGCAATTCGCCGCGCCGCGTTGCAATACAACGTGCCGTGCGTCACGACAATGACCGGCGCGCAGGCCCTGGTCGAAGCGCTGGCATCGCGAATGGATGGAAAAGAGATCAGCGTCTATCCGTTGCAGGAGTTGCATGCGGTGAGCGCATCTGCGAAATGATTTCCTCTGTGTCCTCTGTGGTTAATAAATGCGATGATGGAGTTCACCACAGAGGACACAGAGAACCCTAAGCAATGAGCCAAATTCGTGCAGTTGTAATCACAGTCAGCGACGCTTGCGCGGCAGGCGAGCGCGAAGACAAATCCGGTGAAGCCGTAGTCGAGTTGCTTACTGCACTGGGCGCGGAGATTGTCGCGAAGGTTATTATCAATGACGATCTCGATCCGCTCGCGCACAAACTGCGCGCCTACGCCGATCTAAAACATGTCAATCTAATCGTCACCACCGGCGGCACTGGTTTTGGACATCGCGACAACACTCCCGAAGCAACCTTGCAAGCGATTGAACGCGAAGCGCCCGGCCTCGCCGAAGCCATGCGCATCGAGACTCTCAAGAACACTCCCATGGCAATGATCTCGCGCGGCGTCTGCGGCCTGAGATCGGGAACACTGATCGTAAATCTCCCCGGCTCACCCAAAGCCGTGCGCGAAAGCTTCGAAGTGATCAAGCCAGTCCTGAATCACGCGATTGACTTGCTCGAAGGTCGAACCCAACACACATAACGCAGGCTGTTAGCTTGCGTACAGTTTCAAAATTGAGCCTCCTCATGCTGGGAGCGCGGACGCCCCCGTCCGCAACGCGCCGACAGGCGCGAGGCATTTGCTAGTGAGATCAAATCATTTTCGCGCTTCGCGCTCAGTGCGGACGGGGGCGTCCGCGCTCCCAGCATGATCTTCACGGCTGCGCTCAAAGTGCATCAGCATCCGACCAGAAATTATGATTGACAAGCGCACCGCCTTCGGAAAGAATGCGGGCGCGTTTCCCGGTTGATTAGGCAGTGGTTAATTGATCTTGCTGCCCGATTAGCTTACTTGCCGCCGATCCTGTCTCATAAGGAGCTACGAAAATGCGAGTCACTCCTCACGTCGTCCAACAGACGCGTTGGTCCGGCCTCTTTTCAGAGCAAACGATTAGATTCTTTTCCGTCTCATCTCTCTTGCTGTTGATTCTGTCAGTCAGTGGTTCCGCGCAGGCACCAGGCTCATCACCTTCATCATCTTCAACCAACGTAGATAAGAACCGTCAAACACCGAGCGAGGGGATTCAAAAACGGGATAACGAATGGGGCGTCTGGGGCGGCATCTCTTTCAATTCGACGACGCTGCTTGGCAAAACGCCTAATGTAAAGTTTGGCAACATCGGTCTGCGCTACGGACGCGTGCTCAAAACGAGCAAGACGGTCGCGTTCGAATGGACCATCGACGTCATCCCAGTGTCCGTACTTTCAAACCCTCGGCCGGAAGTTACATCTGCAGGACCGGGATTCACGATCACTTCGCTGGTGCGCCACAGCGTCTATGGCTTCGGCGCCGCGCCGATCGGCTGGAAACTCAACTTTCGCCGCAACCGCCGTGTGCAACCATTCGGCCAGGCCACCGGCGGATTTCTCTACTTCAACGAACAGGCTCCTGTAAACGACTCCTCACGTTTCAACTTCACCTTCGATTTCAGCGGCGGCGTGCAGATCGTGAATAGCAACCGCCGCTCATTCACCATCGGCTACAAGTACCAACACATCTCGAACGGTTATACGGGGACCTTCAATCCGGGTGTGGACGTGCAGATGATCTTTGCGGGGTTTTCGGTATTTAAGTGAACTGAGGGACTTTATCTTATGAGCGCGAAAACTGTCTTCATTAGTTATAGCCACGATTCGCCCGAGCATAGTGAGCGAGTGCTTGCTCTCTCTGAACGGCTG
>DASWQK010000367.1:0-6108 GCA_036403735.1 Pyrinomonadaceae bacterium | reverse complement strand
GTGGACAGAAAACATATCTTCAACGGTTGGCGTCTGTTCTCGAACCTTCGCATGACGGAGAGTTTGTCGCAGTGGAACCTGACTCAGGCCAATACTTCCTGGCGAGCACGGCAAGCGCGGCACTTGTCGCTGCCCACACCGCGATGCCGAAAGATCTCTTCTACCTGACGCGCGTCGGTCGTGAGACTGCGCATACTTTGGGCGGGCATCCAACAAGAATCTCTAGCCAATGAGAACGCCGTTCAACTTCTCGAAACCGCGCGCTTCGCTTCCTCTTTTCGCGTTCGCCCTACTCTTTGCGGTTTCGTGCTATCGCCAATCGTCTCCAAAACCAACAACATCGCAAGCGCCTGCGCCCGTCGGCAATCAAACTATCACCGGTCGCATCGTGCGCATCGCTGATGGCGACACGGTTACAGTTCTTGATGCGACGAACACGCAGCATCGCATCCGCCTGCAGGGCATCGACGCGCCCGAATCGCATCAAGCTTTCGGCACTCAATCAAAGAAAAGTCTTTCGGACATGATCTTCGATAAAGACGTCACTGTCATTTATGACAAGACGGATCAATACGGTCGACTGGTTGGAAAAATCCTTTTGAATGGAAAAGACGTCAACCTCGAACAAGTGAAAGCGGGAATGGCCTGGCACTACAAGGAGTACGAACGGGAGCAGTCGCCGGAAGATCGCGAACTTTATGCGCGCGCCGAAGATGAAGCGCGTAGCGCGCGACGCGGACTGTGGGTTGATGCTAGCCCCACCGAACCGGCGAGTTTCGCCGGAATGAGAAGCGCGAACGAGAACGATGATCCACCACAGAGGACACAGAGGAAAACAAATCAGCTAAGTTGCGCTTTCATCTTCTTGGGCAATTTCTCAAACACCAGATCGTATGAGTTGTGTAAGAGGGCTTTCAATTCTTTTTCGGGCAACGCATCGAAACTCTCGAGCGCGACCCAGTGATAACGCGCTACGTATGGCGCGGGCACGATGCCATTTCTTTCTATCAACTCCGCAAACTTTTCCGGCGTGCACTTAAATGACATGCAATGATCTGACGCGGAATCCAGTCCAATTACGGCAAACATCTTGCCGCCGATTTTGAAAACCAGATCATTTCCCCAGAGCACCTCTTCAGTCACGTGCGGGAATGAAAGACAAAAGGCGCGAGTTGATTCGATGTCCATCAGAGAAAATCGATCGTTTAGAGGCGGGCTACCGCCCGCCGTTCATTCTGAAGTAAGACGGGCGGGGCAGTAGCCCGCCTCTAAACAAAAATGCAGGTTACATATCCTCCAAAACCAGCAAAGCAGTTTGTCCGCCGCCTGAAGTGACGTTCAAGAGAGACGAAGTCGACAGGCGGATCAACGCTCCTTCGGCTTCGTTATGAAATAGAAAAGGATTGAAGTCAACAAACATATCTTCCAGCCGCACGCGATCGCTGAAGGTCGTAATCGGAATCTTTTTCAAAGCCACGCGCTGCTGAACGACGTAAGGACGTTCCAGCGCCAGACCAATTGCGCGCTCCCATTCTTCGGGCGCCGTTTCCCAGCCGATGAAAACGCCGTGCCCTCCGTAGTCGTCATTGGGCTTGAGCACAAAGCGTTCGCGTTCCTCACGAATCAATTCAATTAGTTCGTGTTCAGCTCCTTCGAAATCGGTCGTACCTCGTTCGACTCGACGAGTCCAGGGAAGGTGACGGCGAAGAACTTCGATCTCTTCCGAAGTAAACAGGTGAGAGTATTTCGAGTCACTTAGAATCGCAAAGCTCGCTTTCTTATGCGCCAGCTTCGTACGAAAGGAGTTCGCCATGCAGATGCGCCGGTCAGCGTACGCCCGCACCAGTGGATGGTTTTCATCGCAGCGCTCGAGGAATTCATGAATTATGACGCGCTTGTAAACGATATCGATTCTGAAATCGTGCGCTTTCAAATGAATATTGTCGTAGCTCAGCTCGCCTGGGTCGGCGATGATCGTCTGATAGCCTTCGGCTACAAAATATTCCTGGAGCACGCGGAACTCACTTTCGGTCGGGACACCTTTCCAATCGACAATCGCGATTTGCGGATGTTCTTCTTCGCCGCCCCATTCGCGATACGCCCTCAACAATGCCGACAACAGACGCCGATGTGGTTCCGGCCGCCAGTGCGAACGCTGATCGAGAAATTCTTTCAGATGAGTCAGGCCGTAGAGCACCTTCTCAAGTTGCATCTGATCGCCTACCCCTGCCGGCGTTTCCGCGTTGTATTCGAGAAACTGAAAACCTGAATCGGAAAGATAAGAATCGAGCCGGCTTGAAACACACAGGCGCGAGTAGCCTGGATCGATGCGCGCCATCATTGTTTCGCGCACGGTAGCACCGAGAACCGCGAGCAATTCGTCGTCGACCAGCGCCCGACTCACCAACTTTTCAACTGCGAAAGCGATGATGTTGGCGGCGCGGACGACTTCGTCGTATTGCGATCGGGCGACGATGTGCGGTCGGAGGAAAGGACAGGTGGGACGGTCACCGAATACGAGGCCGCACTCGCGTTGCGCAGCGATTAATTCATCAAAGGCTGATGCGCCGAGATTGCGATCGCTCAGAATGCGTTCGTCTAGATCTTTGACCAGGGGAGCGAGCATGTAACACACACCGTGTACGTTTAGAGGCGGGCTACTGCCCGCCTTCTGTCTGTGCTCGAGTAATGCGGGCAAGTAGCCCGGCCTCTAAACGATCCTGCGTTGAGTCACAGCAGCGGCCCATCTCGGCCCATCAATTCGCGCCGCACAATTTTTACGGGCGGGCTGCCGGCTTTGATAAAGCGATCGTGAAAATCCTGTAGTGAAAATTGGGCGCCCATCTTTCGCCTGAAATCGTCGCGCAACTTCATGATCTCCAGTTTGCCGAGCGTGTACATCAGGTAAGTAGGATCCCCCGTGCCGCGTTTCGTCTCCATCTCTCCGACCACCGGCACTTGGTGACCTTCTTTGACAAAGAATTCCCTGGCCTCAGCCATCGTCATCCCCTGCGTGTGCATACGGATGCCGACGATATAGCGAGAATCGCGCAGCAACGCATCAACCAACTGCGCCAAACGAAAACGCGGATCATTGTTGTAGAGGCCTTCGTCGAGCACCATCTGCTCGCTGTAATGCGCCCAGCCCTCGGCATTCGATCCGGCAGCCGTAAGCTTCCGCACCTTTGAAAGATCGGAGCTGTTCTTTACCCAAAGAAACTGCGTGTAATGACCGGGCCAAACCTCGTGCACGGATACGTTACTGAGCAAAGGAAAGTTGTAGCCTTCGAGATATTCTTCCTGCTTCTCTTTGGGCCATGAAGGATCGGGAAGCGTGATGTTGTAATAGGCTTCCGTGGCTTTCGTTTCGTAAGGCCCCGGTGTGTCCATCGAAGCGAACGTGGTCGCGCGTTCAAAGGAAGGCGTTTCTACGACCTTTGCCTGAGCGCCACCGGGAACAGTGATTATCTTTTTGTCGATCAGGAACTGCCGCAGTCCATCCAGTTGCTGTTGTGCGGAAGCAAGTAACTTGTCCGCAGTCGGATGGTCTTTCTCCATCTCTTTCAACACGTCTTCAGGCTTTTTGTTTGGATCGATACGACGCGCAGTGTCGGCGAATGCCCGCTGGTCCTTATGCAACTGGGCGTACCCCATCTCAAGCAGACGCGGGAGCGGTGTGTCAACCATCTCGTCGTACAGAAGTTTCAGTCGATAATTTTCCCCGCCGATCGCAAAAGTTCCGTGCGACCTCGGCAACAGGTCCTTTCGCAGCCAATCCTGATAATTCTTCAATGCTGCCATCGCGGCCTCGTTCACGCGTGTGAACTCGACCACCAGATTTGTATCCTTCACGTCGGTGAAAGCTGCCGGCAGCGTGTCCTGAAAGAAATCGATATTGCCCGGCATCTGGTCGATCGCAATGTCTGTGTAAATCTTCGGCGGATTGCGCAGCGTCGCGCGCGCCTGCATTAATGCGCGGGGAATTTGTTTCTCGCGCGCGATGACTGAACGCAGACGTTCTTCCGGCGGCGCAAAGTTGCGCTTAATCAATGAAAAGATGCTGCTGGTGACGGCGCCGGAATAGCTGTCAGGATTCTTTCGCCACATCTGCACGCGGTCTTCTTCCAGCAGCGCGCTGTGGATTGCAGCGATCATGATCTCGCGGTCGTCGCGATCGAGTTGCGAAAGGGTTCGCGGATCGATCGCCTGAAATGCTGCCAGATACTCCAACACCCGGCGGCGGTTGCGTAAATGGGCGGCCAGCGAAAAATCTTCCAACTGATTGTCGTATTGATGAAACCCGGTGACGGTCGCTTGCGAAGGATTCGCTTTGAAGTAACTGTCGAAGTATGCGTCGACGAGTTGCGCAAAGGTCTGAGGCTTCGCCGCAATCGACGCGGCCAGAACCAGCGAGAGAAGTATTACAAATGACGACTTAAGAACCAGACGACGCATAGACTTTTCCTTGTATTTTGATCGTGGGGAGTGACGGCGAGCCGATCGCTGCGCCGACTTAATTGACGCGCGAACCGTTATTACCGTTGCTCTGACTGCCAATTTCGCGAAGGCGCGTCACAACTTGATCGATTAACCAGTTGGGCGTCGAAGCTCCGGCGGTCACGCCGACGCGTTTGGCTTCGTGCAAGTCTGCCGGATCGATCTCATCCTGAGTTTCGATCAAAAAGCTTTTCGCGCATTGTTCCTGACAGACAGCGAGCAGCTTGATGCTGTTCGAAGAGTGTTTGCCGCCGATGATATAGAACGCGTCAACCAGGCCGGCAAGTGCGCGCGCCGCATCCTGACGATCGCGCGTGGCTGAACAAATCGTATTCACGACCTGCGGTTCAGCGTCGGCTTTTGCCCTCACAGCTTCGGCAACCTCCAAAAAGGTTTTCAGCTTGAGGGTCGTTTGTGAGACAACCAGCGGCGCGTGCAGGGGCGGCAGGTTCTTTACGTCTTCGGCATCTCTGACCACGAATGTATTGTTCGGCGCGTACCCGACCACGCCAATCATCTCCGGATGATCAGGGCTACCGGCTACCACGACATGGCGGCCGTCTTTTGCGGCGCGCTCTGCCAGACGCTGTACGCGCGTAACAAAGGGACAGGTCGCATCGACGACTTGCGCGGCGCGCCTTTCCAATTCCGCCTGGATCTGCGGCGTAACGCCGTGTGCGCGAATGACGGCAATCTCGTTTTTGGAAACTTCCGCGGGATCCTGAACGGTGGAAACGCCTTCGCATTCCAGTCGCTGCATTTCCTGCGTGTTGTGAATGAGTGGTCCAAGTGTGCGCACCGGCGCGCCTACGCCGAGCGCGTCTTCAACCATCTCGACCGCGCGCTCAACGCCGAAGCAAAAACCGTATTCGTTAGCTAATAAGACTTCCATTTTGTTTTTTCCTGCTTTGGATTCTAACACACTCAATTTCACGAGTCTTGGCAGCTTGAATTCGGGGAGTGGTCCAGTGTCCCGTGGCTACTAGCAGAGTCATCCTGATGATTTCTCATTCACCCCTCGCTTCAGCGAGGTGCTAACAAGTCGGATGAATGCTCCCAGCCGTTTCAACGGCTTCAAACTGGAAACTGTTGAAACAGTTAGTCAGATTCAGGTGCCCCGGAACACCGCGCTGAAGCGAGGTGTGAATGAGACTGATTTAGTTAATGGCGCTTCGGCGGGCAACACAAACTCATAGGACACCACTCAAAATCCCCTCACCGCACCGGCTCGCGCAAGATAATCTCAGCTGCTTGCGAGGCCAATTTCGCGGCTTCTGCGTGCGATTGTCGCAAGCCGGCGATTTGCAGTAACGCTTCTCCCGTTCGTGACAGTAATCTGATCAGATCGCCTTCTTCGGCGCGCGTCTCACGGACCAGCACGGGCCAATCAACGCCGCGCACCCACATAGCCGCAGCCGCCGCTGCCGAAAAATTAATTTCCGGCGCGGCTTCAATTCCCTGTTTCCATTCTTCGTTTGACACTTCAAACGAAACTTCTTCGAACTTGATCAGCAAACTGACGATCGAGTCGTCGAGCTCCAACTCTCCATAATCCCGATCCTCGTCGGCAGCCAGCGCAGCGACCAGCGCAGCGACCTCGATTTCAGTCAA
>DASWQK010000366.1:0-5972 GCA_036403735.1 Pyrinomonadaceae bacterium | reverse complement strand
GCAATCCACTTGCATCCTTCCGACGCTTTGCACGGGGGCCTCGGTATCGTGTCTCAGGGCGACGCAATCCTGATGCTGAGCAACAGCGGCGAGACAGATGAATTGGTTGAGCTGTTGCCATATCTGAAGCGGAAGGAAGTGCCGTTGATTGCCATCGTGGGAAAGTTGAATTCGACAATCGCGCAGCGCGCGGATGCGGTTCTGGATGCATCGGTCGATCAGGAAGCCTGCCCGCTCAATCTGGCGCCGACCACGAGCACCACGGTCGCGTTGGCGATTGGCGACGCGCTGGCGATGACGCTCATGCGCGCGAAGGGCCTGACCGAAAGTGAGTTCGCTTCGAATCATCCGGCGGGACAGCTCGGCAAGCGTCTGACTCTGCAGGTTGCCGATCTCATGCACAGCGGCTCAAAAAACCCGACGATTGCAGCGGACGCCGCCTGGATGGAGATCATCTCAACTATCACGCACTTTGGCCTGGGGGCGGTGAACGTTGTCGATGGCGAGGGAAAGCTGGCCGGCATCATTACCGATGGTGATTTGCGTCGATCGCTGCAAAGAATCGGTTCTGGCGAGATTGGTTTTGCCAACATCAAATGCGATGAGTTGATGACGCGCGATCCGATCGTGACGAATCCAGAGATGCTCGCGTTTGATGCCTTGCGCTTAATGGAGGATCGGCCCTCACAGATCAACGTTCTGCCCGTCGTCGATGGCGATCGCCGGTGCATTGGCCTCGTCCGGTTGCATGACATTGTGCGCAGCGGATTATGAATTAGCCTCGAAGAGGCGAAATGTAATGGCCCCGCCCGTCAGGGCGGGGAACAAAGGAAGATAAAGATCGCAGGCCCGAAGGGCCGATATAATGCCGCACCTTCGGCGCTCGACTCCAATTCAAATTCTTCCACCCACGCCCTGACGGGCATGGCTATTTAATGACGGCCCTTTGGGCCTTGAAAAACATTTTTCCAATATGAAACACATATCACTGATCGATCTCAGGCGACTACTTTTAACCAGCTTCTTCCTTCTTCTTTCATTCGGTTGTATCCGCGCTCAGGAAACCACAACTCGCGATCGTCGAGCGAGCAACCCTCCGGCCGCCGAAGCCACGGTCACAGTTAACGAACAATTTCTGAATTCGTTTCTTACCGCGATGTTCGACAATCTGAATGAGCCGTCGATGCCGTTGACGATGGGCGGCGCGCAATCCACCGCGCAATGCCCGAGTGAAATTCGTTTGAAGCGTGAAATTAACGGCACCCGCACGGCAGTTCATTTCGAGAATGGAAAGATTGTGGGTTCGCTGGCGTTCGTCGGTGCTTACAATCAAAGTCTGATGGGCTGCATTGAATTTGCCGGGTGGGCTGAGACGGATGTCAATCTCGATTATGATGCGTCGCGTCGCGCCCTGGTCGCGCGTTTTCATGTCAGCGACATTCATCTGAGCAACACCCCTGCGATTCTGAACGGGCCGCTGCTGGGAATGGTGCAGGGAGCAATTGATCGCCGCTACAACCCGGTTGAGTTGTTCACGCTTGAGAAGCTCTCAACCCGAGTAGAGATTCAGCCGGCAGGCGGCGCGCTGCAATTACGAGCTAAAGAAGTTCGAGCCGAGGTTACGCCGGCAGCGGTTACGCTTCACATCATTTACGAGTTTGTGAAGGGCTGAAGCCGGAGCCTGGATCGTTTAGACGGGGGACTTGTTCGCCGATTCAACCGCCGCACAAGTGCGGCGTCTAAACGTTCGGTAATCACCCCCGCCACCTACCGCCCGCGCTGCAAACTCTGATAGAATCCGCGCTCTGCGAACGAGCCAAATCTGAAAGTCTTCTGGAGGTTTCCCCTGTGCGAAAAATTAACTTTGTATTCGCTGCCTTGCTGATTGTTGCGGCCAACGCATTCTGCTATGCGCAGACGCCCGACGCGCCGCGCTATCAATTGCCACCAAAGGAAATCGTCGCTGCCTTCGATGCTCCGCCACTGCCGCAAGCAGTCCTCAGTCCGTCGAAACAGATGTTGGCGCTTACCTGGCGACATCCGTATCCGACGATCGCGGAACTGGCGCAGCCTATTCTGCGAATCGCGGGCGCCCGTGTTAATCCGAGAAACAATGGACCACAGCGCGCGACCGATGTCTACGCGATCAGCTTGAAAAAGATCGCCGACGGCAGCGAAGTCAAAGTGATGGTGCCGCCGCAAGCTAATATTTCAAATGTTCATTTTTCACCGGACAGCACCCGGGTGTCTTTTCTAAATCGCAAAGACGATCGCATCGAATTGTGGATTGCTGATACAGCTACGGGCCGCGCGAGATTGTTGAGCGGACTCGATCGCTTGAATGCCACGACCGGCGACCCCTGCGATTGGTTGCGCGACAACAAGAGCCTGGTTTGTCAGTTCGTGCCCACGGGCAGAGGCCCGGCGCCGGCTGAATCAACTGTGCCGATGGGGCCGAACATTCAGGAAACCAGCGGCAAAGCAGCACCCGCGGCGACCTACGAAGACATGATCAAAACCGCGCACGACGAAGCCCTGTTTGAATACTATTTTACGAGCCAGCTGGCGACGATCGATGCGACCACTGGCCGCAAAACGCTCATCGGTAAGTCGGCAATCTTTGATAGTGTCACTCCTTCACCGAGCGGCGAGTATCTGCTAGTCACGAAAATCAAGCGACCGTTTTCGCACCTGATTCCGATGAATGGATTTCCGCAAGACATCGAAGTGTGGTCGCGAAGCGGACAAGTTGCGAAAAAGATTGCAGACATTCCTTCGCGCGAAGGCGTTTCGCTCACCGGCGTGCAGGCTGGTCCGCGGGGAATTCGCTGGCGACCAGATCAGCCGGCGACCGTGCTTTGGGTTGAAGCCCTCGACGGTGGCGATCTAAAAAACAAAGTTCCGTTTCGCGATAAGGTGCTGGGTTTGAGCGCGCCGTTCAGCGCGCCAGTCGAAGTCGCCAGGACTGAATGGCGGTATGCGAATATTTCATTTACAGAAAAGGGCGTCACGCTCCTGAGTGAGACTGATCGCGCGTCGCGTCATATTCGCACATGGATTCTGGAGCCGGGCGCGCAGCCGCGCAAACTTTGGGACCGCCGGCAGGACGCCGCTTATGAAAATCCGGGCACGCCGGTGGTGCGTCGGGACAGCGGCGCTGGTGGCTTTGGCGGCGGCGGAGGAGGAGGCTTCGGCGGTGGCGGCGGCGCGGTCATGCAAACCGGTGATTACATTTTTCTCACCGGGACAGGTTCGTCGCCGGAAGGCGATCGGCCCTTCATCGATCGACTGAACCTCAAGACACTCGAGACGACAAGACTGTTTCGCAGCGACGCGAAGGCTTATGAGACTGTAGTCGCGCCGCTTGATGACGAAGCAAAGACTGTTCTTACTCGCTACGAAACTCCAACCGATCCACCGAATTACTACGTTCGCGATCTCAGCAGTAATTCGCGGCGCGCAGCAACCGAATTCAAAGATCCGCAGCCGCAGCTTCGCGGTGTGACTCATCAGTTCATCACTTATCAACGTAAGGATGGCGTGAAGTTGTCGGCGACGCTTTATCTGCCGCCGGGATACAAACCGGGGACGCGCCTGCCGGTGATCGTGTGGGCGTATCCACGCGAATTCGGCGATGCTGATTCAGCCAGTCAAATTACAGGCTCGGCTAATCGCTTCACGATCGTCAGCGGATATTCGCATTTGTTCTTACTCTTGTCGGGATATGCGGTCCTCGATAATCCGACGATGCCGATTGTCGGCCCCGGTGAAACCGCGAACGATCATTACGTAGATCAACTGGTCGCCAGCGCCGAAGCCGCGATCGACAAAGTCGTCGACATGGGTATTGGCGATCGCGATCGCATCGGTGTGGGCGGCCACAGCTATGGCGCTTTCATGACGGCGAACCTGCTGGCCCACTCGCGGCTGTTCCGCGCCGGCTTTGCTGAGAGCGGCGCTTACAATCGTTCGCTGACACCGTTCGGTTTTCAAAGCGAGCGACGGACCTTCTGGGAAGTGCCGGATCTCTACGCAAAGATGTCGCCGTTCTGGTTCGCGAACCAGGTCAAGGATCCAATCCTCTTGATGCACGGCGAGGCCGACGACAACTCGGGCACTTTTCCGATTCAATCAGAGCGCTTTTACATGGCGTTGAAAGGACAAGGCGCGACCGTTCGCTACATCACACTCCCCTTCGAAGCGCACGGCTACGCGGGCCGGGAAACGCTGATGGACATTCTGGCGGAGCGAATCAACTGGTTCGATAAGTGGGTGAAGAACGCGCCGCCACGCAGGAGCGAGAAGACAGCGGAGAGTCAGTAAGTGATGGCGCCGGAGTGATGTCAGCGCCGGCTATTCATTGAAAGAGGCGCAATTGAGAAGGGACCGCCCCGGTAAGGCAACTTGCCAATCTCCACCATTGTGTTGCCATCTGTTGAGATACGTTTGAGAGAATTACCGTCACCAATGAAGATAATCCAGCGGCCATCGGGTGACCAGCGCGGACTGTATGCAGAGGTCATCGGCATTTCAGGCGATGGAGGTGAAGCGGACCGAGGCGTCGTCAGTTGCCTTAAGTCGTTGCCGGAAGGAGAAACAACAAACAAGCGTTCGCATTGAGTGAAGGAGATCGTGTTGCCGTCTGGGGACCATGCTGGAGCCCAGGTATCGACGAGGTTCCGCTCGCGCGCGCAAGGCACAAAATCCTTTGTGAAAGTTAACTGACGGTTGTTGCCTCTTAGGTCAGTGATATATAACAAACGGCCGGCCGGACCGATCGGCTCTCCGCGGGCTCTCCATCCATAGACGATCTCATTTCCGGCAGGCGACCACCAATGCCAATCAGCATCTTGAATATTTGGAATTAGTGTGTCGCTCTTGCCGGCAATATCAAAGATGTGAAGCGATCTGTCTTGCGGGTTGGTGTAGGAGAACTTTGCGCTGTCAGGAGACCATCGGATATCAACGCAGTAGTCGCCTCCGACACGTATCACCATCTGCGGTCTGCTGCCATCCGGCCTGGCCAGGTAAATACCCCGGTTCGTATTGCTGCAACTATCGTAGGCAATAAAGCGACCACTGGGTGACAACTCGCCACCAATCAGACTGAATGTTATGTCGTGTACATCTGAAAGGCCGCTTTTGCCAATTATGGCCGCGCCACTTCGGGGTACCCCGATCTTCGGGTATCCATAAAATACCAATCGCAAATCGAGCGCACTGGCAGGAACAGCCGTCGATGCAGACACAGGAGTGGCGGTTGACATTGAGGATTGCGCCTGTAGCGTAACGAGTGAGCACAGGCCGATGAGCATGCAAAGAATCACTGTGGCAACCAGGTTTGCAATGATAGATTCTCTTTGTTTCGACACTTAGCGGCTCCTTTGTGGGAGCAATATGGTGCGGAGTTGAATCATACCCCATCTTAGAAACAGTGGGTTGGTAGTTGAGTTGCCAAAGCTTCGCAAGACGCAAAGCCCT
This sequence comes from Pyrinomonadaceae bacterium, assembly GCA_036403735.1. Taxonomy (GTDB): domain Bacteria; phylum Acidobacteriota; class Blastocatellia; order Pyrinomonadales; family Pyrinomonadaceae; genus UBA11740. The sequence goes on along the minus strand of DASWQK010000366.1, from coordinate 491 downwards.
TGTGTGTGGGCGAAAGCGCCTCGGAAGCGGACGTCAGTGAGCCGGAGTTCGCGTTGGCGGCGTAACCGTCAGGCGCGAGCGCATGCGTTGTTGCCACTTGCTGTGCGCGCCTTCTGCATCTTCGATGTGACTCATAACTTCGCCGAGAGTCTCGCCGCCTAACTGTCTCATCTTTAGGTAAACCAACGCCGGTACAATCGACATCAACGGCATCACGAAGATGGTGGTTAAGGATGTGAATTGGCCCGTGACCTTGATCCCACGGCTTACTTTTATGCTGTGGTTAATACCAAGCAAGCGCACCATTAGCAGGTTTACGATCGATGGCGTTATCAACTGGAAGATGCAAACGATAATGACACTCCACCACGAGCGGGACGCCAGTTGACGCGCGCGCTTCAATGCGGGTTTCCCCTGGATGCCTTCCAGCAAAACAACCGGCGACCACAAGAAGTAACGGATCGTCATGACAAAGCCGGGAATGACAAATA
>DASWQK010000365.1:0-3378 GCA_036403735.1 Pyrinomonadaceae bacterium | reverse complement strand
GCGAGCACTGCGTTCCACATCTCCGGATTATTCATTAAGCTGGGCATTGTAGTTGAAAGCTCTAACATTTATTTTACCTCACGTTTTTGATTTATCCGCCCGTTACCGCAAGCGGCCCTGACCCTCTGTTTTGACCAGGTGATAATAGACGCGTGGCCGAAATGGTTCTATCCGATGTTTGCGGTCAAACTTTTATTTGGAGTGCGGCGGCTTGACGCCGCTTTGGATCGTGTCAGAACCGGGAGCGGTAGCGACCGGATCACGCTTCAACCCGAGTGTTGTAGGTTCTTCGCAGAAACAGTGTAAGATTCCCAGCCAAGCTAGAGTCTCGATCCGGCCGCTATCGCTCCCGGTTCTGACACCATGAAGATTGCACTGAAATATGGAATCGCGGTCACTGTGGTCATCGCCATCTGGGTGGCGGTGAAGCATTTTGTGTTACACCTCCAGGGCGCGCAGTTCGCAGATGTAGCCATTTTCAACTTCAGCGCGATTGTCGGATTGATGCTGGGGATCAAAGAGAAGCGACTGGCGAATGGTAATAAGCTAACCCTCGGCGAAGGCTTTATGACGGGCCTCGGAATCGCGATCACCTACGCGCTGCTGACGAGTTTGTACTTCGTCTTTTTGCTTGCGGTAGTTGGACCGGGAATGATGCAACAGGAAGGCGAAACGAATTACGTCAAAGCGTTTGCGGGAGTGTCGATTGGCTTCGCGTTGTTCGGCGCGATCTTTTCAGCGATCATTGCGCTGGTATTAAGGAAATACTAATGTCAGAAGCCCGACCGTCAGGGAGGGCAAGATTAGGTTCCGTTCAACTTGAGCGACATGCGACTTGCCCTCCCTGACGGTCGGGCTTCTGACGCGCTATTCAATCGTTAGCGCCTCATTAACCAACTTCTCCTGCTCCTTCACATGCACAGCGTAACTGCCGGTCGCCGGACTTGGTGACTGGGCCCGTCCGACATAGCGCGGCCGATCGCAATGCGGCAAAAGGTTTTCGAGCCGCGATTCCATGAAGCTCCAACCACCCATGTTCTTCGGCTCTTCCTGACACCAGATGAGTTCTTTCGCGTTCGGATATTTCGCGATCGTTTCTTTGATAACGGTCAATGGAAAAGGATAGAACTGCTCGAGGCGGATGATGACGACGCGCCGGTTCTGCGCTTTCTTGCGGGCTTCGTTCAAATCATAAAAGACCTTGCCGCTGCACAACACAATTCGCGCGACGCTGCTCGGGTCGCCAACTTCTGCATCATCAATCAACGGTTGAAAGCCGCCGCCGGTTAATTGCTCCAGAGAAGAACCGGCAGCCGGCAGGCGCAAGAGACTCTTTGGGGTCATCACGACGAGCGGTCGTTCAAACCCTTCGCGAATCTGCCGGCGCAACAAATGAAGATACTGGGCCGGGGTGGTCGGATAACAAACACACAAATTATTTGCCGCGCAGAGTTGCAGAAAACGTTCGAGGCGCGCGCTGGAATGCTCCGGCCCCTGTCCTTCGTATCCGTGCGGCAGCAACATCGTCAGGCGCGAAGTCTGCTTCCACTTGTCTTCGCTGGCGGCGACATATTGATCGATGATCGATTGCGCGACGTTGTTGAAATCGCCGAACTGCGCTTCCCACATCACCAGCGCATCATCCGCAACGACTGAGTACCCATATTCGAAACCGAGGACCCCCGCTTCAGAAAGGGAGCTGTCGAATACTTCAAAGCGCCCGCGCGGATTGTCTTCGGCACTCAATTCAGCGAGCGGCGACCAGGCCTGACCTGTCTGAGTGTCATAAAGCACGGCATGTCGTTGACTGAATGTGCCGCGGCCGGAATCCTGACCACTCAAGCGCACTCGCGTGCCTTCGAGCGCGAGCGAGCCAAACGCGATCGCTTCGGCAAACGCCCAGTCCATCGGCAGCGCGCCTTCCCCCATCTTGGCGCGCCGCGCGAGCTGGCTGACCATTTTCGGGTTCAGGTGAAAGCCTTCAGGCACAACTGAAATCTGTTGGGCGATTTTTTTGATCACATCAGCGTCAAGCGCAGTCTCAACAACTTGTGAGCCGTCCAGTTCGCTGACGACGGGTTCGGCGGTTCCGATTGATTTCTGTTTCGCTGCGACTTCTTTCGCTCGCGCTTGCGCATCTTCATAACGCCGAATGCGTTCGTCGATCAATTCCCTTACGCCGGCTTCGTCGATCACGCCTTCCCGCACCAACTGCCTGGCATAGATCGTCCTCACACCCGTATGTTCCTTGACCCGTTGATACATCAACGGCTGGGTGTAGCTGGGCTCATCAGTTTCGTTATGGCCCAGGCGTCGGAAGCCAACCACGTCGAGCACCACGTCCTTCTTGAACTGTTGCCGATAATCGAGCGCGATGCGCATCGTGCGAAATGCTGCTTCGGGATCGTCGCCGTTGATGTGAAAGATTGGTGATTGAGTCATGCGCGCGACATCGGTTGAGTAAATCGAGGAGCGGCCGGCCTCAGGCGAAGTGGTAAATCCAATCTGATTATTGATGATGATGTGAATCGTGCCGCCCGTGCGATAGCCGCGCAGCTGGGCTAGTTGTAGCGTCTCCATCACGATGCCCTGGCCGGCAAACGCCGCATCTCCGTGCAGCAACAATGGCAACGCGCGCTTCATCACGTCATCGCGCGACGAATTCGATTCGTCCATTGCCGTGTCCTGAGTGGCGCGGGTCATTCCTTCGACCACCGGATCGACTGCTTCCAGGTGGCTCGGATTTGGTGACAGGGTGATCTGAACTTTCTGGCCGCCCGCGGTTTCTCGCTCACCCTTCGCGCCCTGATGATATTTGACGTCGCCTTCGTCGGCGGGAAACGCCGGATGGACCGAGCCTTCGAAGGAAGTGAAGATGCGTTCGCAGAAGTGGCCGATGACATTTGCCAGCACGTTCAGCCGTCCACGATGGGCCATTCCCATCGTGATGTCTTCGATGCCGAGGTCGCCCGCGCGTTCGATCAATTGATCGAGCAAGGGAATGATCGTCTCGCATCCTTCGATCGAAAATCGCTTCTGGCCGAGATACTTCGTATTGAGAAATCGTTCGAATTGCTCAGCAGAAATCAATTTCCAGAGGATCCGTTTCTTGATTTCAGCGTCGATCGGTTTGGGATCGACAAACTCGCGACGAATCTGTTCGCGCAACCAGAGTTTTTCTTCTTTGCTTTGAATGTGACGGTATTCGGTGCCGACTTTGCCGCAGTACGCGCGTTGCAGAATGTCGAGAATTTCGCGCAGCGTCGCGGTTTCAGTCCCGCCCAATCCGCCGGTAATGAACAGTCGATCGAGATCCCAGATCGTGAGGCTATACGTTTCGATGTCCAGCTCTGGATGATAAAGCAAAGGCAGTGCGTG
>DASWQK010000364.1:0-7350 GCA_036403735.1 Pyrinomonadaceae bacterium | reverse complement strand
GAACGTGAGATTCGGGGCGCCGGGGAAGGCTAACGAAGCCAAACACAGATTAACACACACGGTAAGGGCATTCAAGAACCTTGTTTACTGAGGTTTCTGGGGTTTTCGCTGAGCCCCCACGCGGATACGCTCTAAATAAATGGGGTTGGAAAATATCCAGCGCTTACCATTTCGCCGGAGTCCCAGCCAGGATAGGTTCTAAATAAATGGGGTTAGAAATTATCCAGGGTTTGCCATTCGCTGGAGCGGGTAACATGTCGAGATAGACCTCCACTCGATATCTGCCGGCGCTGGTTGCCAGGAATTCGACAGCCGTACCGGCCTTTTGATCGATTGCGATTCCATCTCGATACAGTACGAAACGACAATTGAGCGGCGCTTTTGCGACTAATCGCGTCTGACCAAACGAAGGAAGCCATTCGCCCATAGTCGCGCGAGGGTATTCCACGGTCACAAGGTTCTCTGCGTCGAAACTAAATCCGGATGGATCAGCGAAGATGTCGAATGAGACGAAACAGTGTCCCTGCGACAATGCGGCCAGCAGTGTTTCACGCGTGAGCGTTTCGGTTTTTTTGATCAGCACATGGGTGCGCACGACACGAAAACTTCGTTCATAAGGGTCGAGCTTAACGCCCAGCCACTGTTGCCCGGACGCATCATTGAGGCTGAGACCGATGTTTGAGTGTGCATCGTTGCCCGCAATGGCCACGAACGTGCGATGGTTCGTTATCGCCTCGTCCCATAATTTCAAATTCTCGTTTGGACGCGTGAAGAAATTCGTAAACATTAGGTCGGGATAACTGCGATATGACCAAAGGCCGTCAAAGAACATGACTATGGGGTTGATCTGACGCGCGTTCGTAAACAAGTTATATACTTCGACGCCGCTTGCTGCCGTCGATTGCCAGTTACGAGATTCAGATGGGTAGGTGATGAAAGCCAGCCCACCATCAGCCTTCTGTTCCTTGATGATGTCCTGGGTTGACCGCGCGTTGAGAAAGGCTGGGTCCGTACTCCCCGGAATCAATAACAGCCTATCGCCGCTCGCACTCGCTACCTCATTACCATTTATAAACAGCACCCCAGCGTGAGTTCCGCTGAGTGTCATTGCAGAGGTGTCGAACTCTGCCTGCGGATGTTCAGTCATGATCACAAAATCGAGCTGGTTCGCTTTCGCGGCCGCGATCAATTCCGCGAATGTTCCGGTGCTATGTCCACCCAAAAAAGTGTGAACATGGATGACGCCTTTGTAATCGATGTATTCATCCTCTGGTGAGGGAGGAACGCGTTGCGCGGCAAGTTGCTGAATTGCGTTACGCAGCCGACGCAGACGATAACGGCGGTAAGCAAACGGGCTTTGGGACAAGACAATGAGCCCCAAAATCACGATCAGGATCTTGCGTTTCATATTGGAGCGCCGACATCTGTCGGCGGTTCGCGAGCACCCTGCTCGCGCTTCTTTCCAGCAACTAAGACCCGGCAAGATGCCGGGGAACCGCAGGCAAAGATGCCTGCGCTCCCACTAGTCTTCGAAATCGGCCTTCGCCATCTTTTCAGCGATGCTTCGCCCAAGCTCGACGACCTTCACATGTTCCGGATGGACGGTGTAGGCCTCCAACACCGAACGATCAGCGAAGCGCGCCGATAGTCCGATGTCGTAAGAATTTGAGGCCCGAAGAAAATCGAAGCCCACGCTCAGGCTTTCAATACCGGGGACGATATTTCTAAGCGCGCGCAGTCGTGCCTGATGCTCTTCACGGACGGTTTGCGAAACGTCCGCACGATACTTCCAAACTACAATATGAGTGACCATAAGATTCTCGCTGATGAAAGTTCAGTTTAGACGCCGCCCTTGTGGGGCGCCAATCATTAGGTGGACAAGTCCGCCGTCAAAACGACGGGGCTAAACACGGTACTACTTCAGATACTTATCAAACCAATCCATGGTTCTCTCAAGCGCATCCACGCGATGCTTCGGCTCGCGAAAGCCATGTCCTTCGCGCGGATATCGCACGAACACAGTGTCAACGCCTCGCCGTCGCAGGGCCATGTACATCTCCTCGGCCTGGGTGATGTGAACATCATTGTCCTGCTCGCCGTGAATGAACATCGTGGGCGTTTGCGCCTGCCGCGCGTAGCGAAGTGGCGACCACTGCCAAAGCGCATCGTAATTGTCCCATGGAAAGCCGCCAAACTCCGCGTGCATTAAATCCTGATAAAGCGAAGTCGAATAAAAACTGATCAGATTGCTGACGCTCGCTACTGAAACCGCAGCTTTAAAGCGCGATGTCTGGGTGATGATCCAGTTCGTCATGAAGCCGCCGTAACTCGCCCCCGTAACGCCGAGCCGGTACTGATCGATCCATGAATATCGTCGCAGTGCTTCATCGACGCCGGCCATCAGGTCGCGATAATCGCCGCCGCCCCATTCGTTGATGGTGCCGTCCGCGAATCTTTGACCATAGCCGCTCGAGCCGCGGGGATTAAGATAAAGCACTGCGTAACCGCGCGCGGCCAACACCTGAAACGATGAGTTAAGAGCATATCCGTACATTCCGTGCGGTCCGCCGTGAATGCTGAGGACCAGCGGAAACTTTCGATCTTCGCGCCAACCGGCGGGCTTCATCAGCCACGCTTGAATCTCACTGCCGTCGAAACTCTTGAAGCGAAACTCTTCGGGTTCAATCAACGATGCGCCGCGGCGAAAGTTGTCGTTGTGATTAGAAACACGCGCCATCCCATTCCCGCGAACCAACCACAATTCAGTTGGATGAGTGGCATCGCTGATCACCGCAGCGATGATCGGATCGTGAAGCTGAACGCGCGGCCGCGTGGGTAAGGCTTCGGAAGTTTCGAGCGTTTCCGAGACACTGAACGAAGTAACCTGAATATGCTGATCGAGAGCGGTCGGCGCCGTTGAATCAAGCGCGCCTTTGAACTGGCTGGCATTCTGCTGGCTCTTAACTTCATCGATCGCGCCAAACAGCGGCCGAATCTTTTCAGTCTGAAGTTCGGCTTCGAAGATAAGCGTCTGCCCATGATCGTTGGCCGAAAAATAGATTGCCCGGCTGTCAGACCGCCAGCGCGGATTGCGCGCGCGTCGATCCTGGGAAGCCGTAAGCTCCCGACGAGTATCGCCACTCGCTGATGTGATCCAGACATGCGTGTCTTCCGCGACGCTGTCGATTGTCGTCACGCCACGCTTGGTCGCTGTGTAAGCAATCCATTTTCCATCAGGTGACCACGCCGGCTCGTACTCGCAACCTACGGTCGCGGTAATCTGCCGGAGTTGACCCTGTAAGTTGACTGCAAAAATATCTGAGTTGTTGTTCGCGTCGGGATCCGCTTCGTGATTCGAGAGAAATGCGATCTCGTCACCTCGCGGACTAAAGCTCAAAGCGTGATCGTAGAACAAGCCCGAGGTAAGTTGCCGCGGCTGCGGCGCATCAACATCCGTGACCCAAACATGTGTGCGCAAACGATCTGAAAGTGAAGTACGTGACTTGTACTGAATGCGATCGATCACGCGCGGATCATCATCCCTGTCGATCTCTTCTTCGCTCGCCGAAACGTACGCGATCATCCTCGAGTCAGGAGACCAGGCGAACGCCTCTCCCGCATACGTTATGAAAAAATTAGTTTCGCGGATTGCGGTGATAAAGCGCGGGACAGCTCGCGTTGGCCCGGTGATCCAAATCCCACGTTGTCCTTCACGTGTAGCCAGAAACGCGATGTTCTTACCATCAGGCGACCAGCGAGCATTGGTCGCATTCCATCCGGGTGGCAACAGCGGGCGGCCCAAATAACGCAGCGTTTCCCAGTTGCGGCGTTGCTCCGGTTGACGGCTCGTGGGCGGCACGCTCGAGAGTCTCTCGCCGACGCGCACCAACCATAGAGAGCTGGTCGTTTGCTCACCCTCGACTGACGAGACCGAATAGACGATCCACTCGCCGGTCGGCGAGATTTGAACGTCGCTGACAGTTACGACGCGCAGAATGTCTGCCGGGGTTAGACGTCGCGGTTGGGCGTACGCGATTGATAACAGGAGTACGAGAAGCGAGATTGCCGATAGGGATTGAGTGCGGCCGCGCGTCATGGCAGGAGATGCATAAATCAATTAGTGAGTTTTTTCAACTGAACATTCAACAGCTCCCACGCTTCTTTCACGTGCTTTTCAGTAGTGCGAATGTTTCCTATCGAAAGCCGGAGCGTGACCCTGTCATTCAATTTCGTGTGCGACAGAAGTGCTTTTCCAGTCGCATTCACGCCGTGCATGATCGCTTCGTTAAGCGCATCCAAACGTTTCGCGCGAGCGTCTTCAGCTTCGCCCTCAATCGATGGACAAGCGCGAAAACAAACCAGCGCGAATGGCGTCGGCGCCATCATCTCCCAATCGTCAGCTGCCTCAACCCACGAAGCAAATAGTTGCGCCAGGCGGCAATGTTCACGAATCCGCGCCGCCAAACCTTCATGACCAAAGTAACGAATGATCATCCAAAGCTTCAGCGCGCGAAAGCGGCGACCGAGCTGGACGCCGTAATCAGATCCGCTGCGCACCTTTTCCTGTTCCGGCGTGCGCAGATATTCCGGCACCAATGAAAATGCGCGGCGCAGCAGATCGAGATGCCGGCAATACAGAACCGACAGATCAAAGGGCGTGAAGAGCCATTTGTGTGGATTGAGCACCAGCGAATCCGCCGCGTCGCAACCCTTAAGAATGTGGCGCATTTCGGGAACGACCGCGGCTGAGCCTCCGTAAGCCGCATCAACATGAAGCCAAAGTTTATGTTGCTGGCAGACCTCGACGATCGCGGGCACCGGATCGATGCTTGAAGTTGAAGTTGTGCCGACTGTCGCAACTACACAGAATGGCAAGATCCCGTTGCGCTTGTCTTCATCGATCGCGTCGGCCAGCGCTGCCGCATCCATGCGAAATTCTTTATCAGTCGGAATCTTTCGCAGCGATCGCTGGCCCAATCCGAGCGTGATGATTCCTTTATCGATCGATGAGTGTGCTTGGTCGGAGGCGTAAACCCGCAGCAGTGGTAGATCTTTTCTGCCGCTCATGCCTTCCTCGCGAATGCGCAGCTCGACACCTTCGCGCGCGGCCGCGATTGCGTGCATGCTGGACACCGACGCCGTGTCATAGATGAAACCGCTCATGCCGGCGTCCAAACCCATCATCTGACGCAGCCAATCCAGAGCAACTTCTTCCAATTCAGTTGAAGCCGGAGACGTTCGCCACAGCATCGATTTGACGTCGAAGGCTGCGCTCAGCAATTCACCAAAAATTCCGGGAGCAGAGGTTGAGGTGGCAAAGTAAGCGAAGAATGAAGGGTGGCTCCAATGCGTCAGCGCCGGAACGATCAGGCGATCGATATCAGCAAGAATCGTTTGCATCGACTCGCCTTGTTCAGGCGGGCAGGATAGCAATTGCGCTTTGAGATCGCCGGGCTCAATTTGCGCCAGCACCGGCAGATCTTCGATATGTTCGAAGTAATTCGCGATCCAGTCGATGATCTCGTGACCGTAACGGCGAAATTCCTCGGCGGACATGTCGCCGAGCGGTGGGGCACTCGACCCTCCAGTTGTTTGGGATTCTGTGACTCGCTCTTCTTCAGCTCGACTCACTTTGCGTTCCTTTGCGTCTTTGCGCCTTTGCGTGAATCATTATTCTGCGAGCCCATTCACGACGCGCGAAATCCCGTTCTTGATGAGATCTACCTGGAAATTAATTAGCAATCCCAAACGCTTGTCAGTCAATCGCAGATACGTCAGCAATTGTTTCTTGTGAACCGGACCAATCGCTTCAATTGATTTGATTTCAACGACTACTTTACTCTCAACAATCAAGTCCGCGCGAAAGCCCAGCTCCATTCGAACTTCTTCGTGGATCACCGGAATTGCCTGTTGGCGATTGACGCGTAGGCCTCGCTTATTAAGCTCGTAAGCCATGATCGTCTCGTACACAGATTCAAGCAAACCTGGACCATAGGTGCTGTGAATCTTGAACGCAACGCCAACAATTTGCTTTGCTACTTCGTTTTCAGTCATGGGAGGAATATCGGTTCACGCAAAGGCGCAAAGACGCAAAGGAACGCAAAGAAAATCGAGTGGCGTCTAACTTCAAAACCCCAACGGCTGCAACGGTCGTGGAGCCGTGCCTTCGAAGAACCAGCTCGCGCCGACTCGCAGTCGATGATGCCAGGTCGGCAGCCGCGCCGTGTACATCGCGAAGCGCGCCTGCCGCGCGAGTGGGCCGCCCATCACCTTGCCTGCTGTCAGCACCGCCGCATGCTCGGTGCCCAGGCTGACTGCTTCCCCGAGCTCGACAAAGTGTTTAGATTTCAGTTCGCCGCCTTCAATGAATGCGCGCACGTTTCGCGCGCAGAGATGCGCCTCCTGCAACGCCAACTGCGCTGTGCCCGCGAGCGTCGGGGCCACATCGCGATAAAACGCGGCGTCACCGAGGGCAAAAATGTTTGGATGGCTGCGAACCTGCAGTGTCGGTTCGACGACGATCAAGCCGCGGCGATCTCTTTCGACTGTAAGCGAATCAATCAATGGATTAGGCCGCACGCCCGCCACCCACACCACGCCTGCGGTCTTTATTTCCAGGCGTTCATTCTTGTGTTCGAGCGTAATGTCTTTTTCAGTCACCCGTACAACGCGAGTTTCCGTATGAACTTCGACGCGTTCATTCGCCAGGGCGTCTTCGACGAACTCACGGATCTCTTCTCCCATTCCGGGCACGAGTCGATCCGCCATTTCAATAATCACTATCCGCGGCTCGCCGCGCAGAGCCCGCCGCTTCACTGCGTCGCGCAACAGCGCGGCCATCTTTGTCGACAACTCGACGCCGCTGGCGCCGCCGCCCACGACTGCAAAAGTGAGCGCGCTGCGCGTGTCCTGTGGCGCCGCATCCGGCTGGATATGATCGAGCGCTTCAGTCATTCGGCGTCGCAAATAATTTGCGTCGGCCAGCGAGCGAAACTGCAAAGTGAATTCCTCGGCTCCTTCGACTCCGGCATAGTTCGTTATCGCACCCGGCGAAAAAACCAGAATGTCGTAGGAAAGCTCTTTGTGATCGGCAAGGTTGACTGTCTGGGCGTCGAGATCGATGTTGGTAACATGGTCGCGGATGAAGCTCGCTTGATTATCCAGCAGTTCCTTGCAGTCCGGCGCGATGTGCCAAGCCTCGACCTCGCCGCTCAAATACTCATAGAGCATTGGCTTGAAGAGGAAGTGATCTTCTTCATTAATGAGGGTGATATCACCGGTGCCGGCGAGATCGAGTGCCGTAAACAGACCCCCAAACCCACCGCCAATAATTAGAATCTTCGACTTGTC
>DASWQK010000363.1:0-8940 GCA_036403735.1 Pyrinomonadaceae bacterium | reverse complement strand
TCATGGGTGATGAAATTACTTCAGTCACGAACTCCGGATTAGTCGTGCGAGTGCCACTGGCCGCCCGCATCGTCATGATCAAAAACGGAACCGTCGTTGACCGGAGGCAAGGAACAACTGCCGAATTCCTGACGACTGGCCCAGGCGTTTATAGGGCTGAGATCTATCTCGATGATCTTCCTGCTCCGGCTCTTGGCAAGCCCTGGATAGTCTCCAATCCGATCTATCTCAGATAGATCGGCCGAAAATCCCAATAAAACCGAGTGTTGAAGTACGTCAATCGGTGTGTTAATCTGTGTTTGGCTTCGTTAGCCTTCCCCGGCGCCCCGAATCTCACGTTCCAAAGACATGTCAGCAACCAGAGTCAACCACTTCCAACTCGACTGGTGGGTAATTCAGAAGCGCGCAGTTTATGTCGCGATGCTTATATTTGTCCTGTGCGCGATGGCGGCAGGCGGCGCCTTGTATGTTTGGAGGTACGGCAATCCTCTAAAAAACGTAGCGCTGAAATCCGACGCACCGGCGGGCGCTCGCTTTATGTCTTTCGAAGGTGATGTGCGCGTGATTCGATCGGCGACGCGACAAGTCATCGTCGCAAACAATGACATTCAACTTTACCCGGGCGATACGGTCCAAACTCAAGCCGACGGCCGTGCGCGCATCAGCATGGCTGACGGTTCAACTGTCGTCGTGCGACCCAATAGCACGATCATCATCCGTGATAATGAAAGCGCCGACAACGGCAAGCGTTCAAACGTGCACGTCGTAGTCGATAGCGGACAAATGCTGGTGCGCACGTCCGAACAAAGTGAAGACAATAAGAATGTGATCGAAACGCCGAAGACTCAGAATCAGATCGCGGGCCAGACGGCGGCGAGTTTTGGCGTTGCTCCTGAAGGCACTGAAGAGATACGCGTGAACAGCGGCGCCGTGCAGAGCGCGAACCGCTTGGGTGAGCGCCTGTCGCTGCAAGGCGGCGAATACGTTTCAGTGAATCAGTCGGGAACCATTTCCAATCCGCAACGGTTGCTTGATGTTCCGCAGCCGTTGGAGCCTCGTGACATGGCGAAAGTCACGACCAGCAGCAACGGTTCAGCGACTGTGGCGCTGCGTTGGCAGAAGCCACAATCAGGAGCAGCCTCCTTTTATCGAGTCGAAGTAGCGACTTCTCCATTCTTCGTGCCGGAAGGAAGAGTGATTGAACGTGATCGATTATCAGCGACGCGATTCGACGCTACGGATCTGCGGCAAGGTTCGTACTTCTGGCGAATCAGGGCCACGGCTGCTTCCGGACAGACGAGCGATTGGACCGAGCCGCTAAAGTTCTTTGTCAGCTCATCGGCAACAAATGTCTCTGGTGTTTCAGTGTCGAATCTGGTAGCGGTTTATCTTGGCGGAAACATCTACTTGATTCGCGGCACGACCTCGCCAGGTGTGGCTATACGCGTGTCGGGACGCGAAACATTATCTACCGCGGACGGAAATTTCCAGGTGCAAATCACTGCGCCCGGCAGCGTGCACGAAGTCACCGTGCAGGCGTCAGATTCACAAGGCAATACAAGCAATTATCGAGTCGCACTCACCAGAACCAGCTAGATCGCGAACCAGCGAAGTAAAACGAAGGCACGCCCCGGCCACTGAAATCCTCAAAAGTAATTGAAGGACGAAGTGTCGGATGAAGAAAAGCGTTGTGGCGATCTCAGACGAAAACGCTGAGGTCTCAACTGAATTAATATCGATTCTTCACGATGCAGGGATAGCGGTTCGACCGGGCCGGCTAAATGCTTCCGCGCGCGATCAGACACCGGCCAATAACGATCCGGCCACGGTCGTGGCTGTCGTGTATGAAGTTCCGCCGGCTTGTTCGAGCGAGAGTCTGCGTCAGGTGATTCACAGTGCGCGCTGTCAATGGCCGGCGGTCCCCCTAATTGCGTGTATCAATGCTGCTCATCGATGGAACGCGTTGGGACAGATTGTTGCGCGCTCAGAATTTAACGCCATCGCCGACAGTGCAGCGCAATTGCCCGCGTTGTTACGTGAAGTTGAAGAGCGTTCAGAGTCGGGTGATTCGCCTCGACCATTCAAACACTTACCCGAGCAAACTGTCTTTGTTCTTCCGGCTTCACTGCGTAAGCAGCAGTTGCGTGGAGCGTTCACTCTGGTTGCTTCGCTTCACGGCGCGATGTGCGAGGACGAGGCCGCCTCGTTTGCAGTCAGCGGCCTGGGCCGATTGATTAGCGCGGACCGTTGGGCCATCTACCTGGCGCGCGAGAATCGAGCTGACACAGTGACGTTGGGATTCGTAGTCGCGAGAGAGTTTTCGCGCGGCCGTTCTTTGTCGTTCGATTACGAATGGCAGCACGAACTGCTTGAGAGTGTGGTTGCGGTGGAGACCGTTGCTGGCAGAACCGCGGAAGAAGCCGTCACGAGAATGACGCCAGTTAAACGATCGGAAAAAGGAAATAAGATCGTTGCAGTGCCGATAATCAGCGGTGACCGGGCTATTGGCGTTCTGGAAGGGTTACGGAGCGGCCCAAATTCGCGAACATTCACACGCGCCGAGCTCGCATTATTGAACACAGTCGCGCCTGCGATCGCCATGGCGTTGTCGAATTCGGTCCGCATCGCAGAGGCTGAACGGCTGTCGTCAACTGACGAGCTCACGAGACTTCATAATGCGCGCTATCTTCGGCAATTCCTGGTAAACGAGATCAAGCGTGCCCGGCGATATCACACCAGGGTGGCGGCGCTGTTTCTTGATCTGGATGATTTCAAGCGGGTGAATGATCGGCACGGGCATCTCGTGGGATCGCATTGTTTGATGGAGGTAGCGGCGTTGCTATTGCCGTCAGTCCGGGATACCGATTGCGTAGTTCGATACGGGGGCGATGAGTTCGTTGTGATTTTGCCCGAAGCTGGTACCGAAGACGCCGCGGCCGTGGCCCACCGGATTCGGGCGAAAATAGAAGGGCATCGCTTCACGGGTGGACGTCGTTTGCGAATCTCTGTGACGGCCAGCATTGGCGTGGCCGTCTTTCCTGAAAATGCGCAGTCGCCGCATCAACTTGTCTCGTCCGCCGACCAGGCGATGTACGCCGCGAAGGCGGCAAACAAAAATTGTATACGGCTTGCCGCAACGTCCGATGGCGGGCAATCTGGCGATGAGTTGCGCGACCCGACAGAAGGCAGCAAACAATTTCAAAGAATTCCCGACGAGAGGTTCATTTCGTGATAGCGTTAGGAAACGAATCGTTGTATCTTTGTCCGTTCGGTTCTGCTTCGGTGAGTCGTTTTATTAATTTGCCAGGTCGCTTGCGCCCGTCGCGGTTTTCAGCCTGCACTCGGATTAACCGCTCACCTCTTCAGACATTCATTTTTCCGTCAGGGAAATCGATTACAAATGGGTCTTAAATCTATCTTTAGTCTATTTTCGAGCGATCTAGCCATCGACCTCGGAACCGCTAATACACTGGTCTATGCCAAGGGCCGCGGCATAGTAGTTTCGGAACCGTCAATCGTCGCGATCAACAAGGTGACGAACGCCGTCGAGGCAGTCGGCCGAGATGCGAAAGAGATGTTGGGCCGGACACCCGGCAACATCGTCGCGATTCGTCCGATGAAGGACGGCGTGATCGCAAACTTTGAAGTGACTGAAAAAATGCTGCAGCACTTCATACGCAAAGCTCACAACGGAAAGACCTGGGTCAGCCCGCGCGTAGTGATCGGAATCCCGTCCGAAATTACCCAGGTGGAGCGACGCGCAGTCGAGGACTCTGCCTATCGCGCCAAAGCATCTGAGGTTTACCTGGTTGAAGAAGCGATGGCCGCCGCGATTGGCGCCGGACTTCCGATCACAGAACCACACGGCAATATGGTGGTGGACATCGGCGGCGGGACTACCGACATCGCCGTGATCAGTTTGAGCGGTATTGTCTATTCGCGTTCCGTGCGCGTCGCGGGCAACGAAATGGACGAAGCGATCACGCAATACATCAAACGAAAATATAATCTGCTGATTGGTGAGCGCACCGCGGAAGCCATTAAGATCGAATTGGGCTCGGCTTTTCCTTTGGATGAAGAGCTCTCTTTTGAAGTGCGCGGCCGCAATTTGATCGAAGGCATTCCGAAAACGATCACCATCTCTGATGAAGAGATTCGCGAAGCCCTCGCCGATTCAGTGTCGACGATTATTAACGCAGTGCGCGTCGCGCTTGAGCGCACTCCGCCCGAGCTTTCGGCTGACATCGTTGAGCGCGGAATTGTTTTGACGGGTGGCGGCGCCTTACTGAAGAACCTGGACAAGCGTCTGTCGATCGAAACCGGCCTGCCCGTCTCTCTGGCTGAAGACCCGCTCGCGTCGGTCGTGCTTGGCACCGGCAAGATGCTTTCAGACTTCGATTTGTTGAAGCGCGTGAAGTGGGACAATAGTTTGACGACCGGAATGTAAGATGAATCAATGGCTGCAATCCGCACCCAAAGAGAGATTCGCCAGCGTGCGCCGTGGTGGTTGTTTGCGTTGCTCGCGCTTAATTTCGGTCTGATGACTTATGACGCGCGTGACTCAGATACCAAACAGCGAAGGATTCGTTCGATTGCGCAAATGGTGATGTACCCGTTGCAGCGTGGAACCTCTGGCAGTGCGAACTGGTTTGGAGGATTCTTTGGGAACATCGGCGAGTTGCGTCGCGCTTCGACTGAAAACGAGCAACTGCGGAAGCAGGTTGCGGACATGCAAACCGAGTTGCGCGACACTCGCGAACGCGCGGCTGAGGCCGGCCGGCTTGAGCAACTGCTGAAGTTGTCGGAAACGAGCCAGTATAAATCGATAGCGGCGCGCGTGATCGCGCGCGACCCCTCGATGTGGTTCGACGGTATTACGATTGACAAGGGACGATGGGCGGGCGTTGAAGTGAATATGCCGGTCGTTACCACGGGCGGAATCGTTGGCCGAGTTATATCGACTAGTCCGTTGAGTTCGCAAGTCATGCTGGTGACTGATGAACGATCAGGCGCCGGCGCGGTTGTCGGGCAACTTAATCAGTCGACCGCGATGGGACCTGTGAAGGGCATGGGCGAGATCGGCTTGTTGGAAATGCGTTATGTGTCCGGACTGGAGAAAGTACGGACTGGCGATACCGTGGTAACGACCGGACAGGACGGAATTTATCCGGCGGGCTACAATGTTGGCGAAGTGATCGAAGTGCGGCCCGGATCGGCGACCCAGGCATTAGTGATTCACGTTCGACCAGGCGCCGGATTAGAACGAGTGAAAGAAGTTGCTGTCCTCATGTATCGTGCGCCCCAGCGCGCCGAACCCGATCAAACTCTCCCGAACGTGGAAAAGAAAAAACCGTAAGCAGTGGGCGGTGAGCAGTGAGCAGTAACAACGCGTCGATCATCTTGTTTGACCTCGAAAGCGGTTGTTCGCTATTGCGCCGCCGTATCTTACGGCTAACTACTCACGGCCCACTGCCGACTGATCGATCATGCGCCAACTGATAGTCGCGATACTTCTAATCGTGGCCATTGCTCTACAGTCAGCCCTCCGCGCTGTATGGCAGCCCCTCGGGTTCATAGACTTTGCGCTGGTCCTGGTAGTGTACTTTGCGTTGCAGCGCGAACCGCTGCTGGCTTTGATTACGGCGGCCGCCGCCGGTCTCGCGCTCGACTTGATAAGTGGTCCACCGGCGTTGCTGGGCGCCGGCGGATTTGCAAAAGTACTCACGGCCTACGCGGTTTACTTCGTGGCCTCGCGCGTAATGCTCGACACGACTCTGCTGCGCATTCCGGTTCTGGTGTGCGCAAGTCTGATTGACAACCTTGTCTATGTTGGTATGCATCGATTGCTTGGGCAGCGTCCGCCGATGCCTTTTGTGCAGTCGCTGTCGTATAAGTTGATCGCGACAACCGTGGCCGGAACGATTTTGCTTTACTTGTATGATTCTTATTTCAGTGGTAAAGCGAGACAGCGCCGCCAATTCACCGTGCGGCGAAGAGTGGCCCGCCGGCCATCGGCGGCAGGGAGAAGAAGATGAAATTCGTTGACGATTCACAAAATCTGCGCGTGCGCTTGCGTTTGATCCAGGCGCTGGTGTTGGTGCTGCTGGGCGTGCTTTGCGTGCGCCTGTACCTGCTGCAAATCGTCAACGGAACGCATTATGCAGAGGTTGCTGAGAACCAGCGCATTCGGCTCTTGCCGATCCCGGCGCCGCGCGGGGCCATCCTTGATCGCAATGGCGATCAGCTCGTTGATTCGCGCCCAATCTATAGCGTTATCCTCTCGCGCGAGATCACCAAGAGTATTGACTACTCATTGATTCAACCGCTCTCTGATGGACTGCAACTTGATTCAGAGATCCTGCGCGAACGTTTCGATCAGGTGAAATCACAACCTGCTTTCGAATCGATCCTCATTAAGGAGGGCGTGACCTCCGCCGACATCGCCTGGGTTGACGCGCATCAACTTGAGTTTCCGACGTTGCGAATTGAACAAACGCCGCAGCGTCGCTATCCGGAAAATGGACTGCTGTGTCACGCCCTTGGTTATGTCGGCGAGATCAGTCCGGAGCAACTCAAGCAACCAGAGTATCGCGACAAGGGTTACAAGCCGGGTGACATCATCGGGCAAGAAGGTTTGGAATCAGTCTATGACGAATATTTGCGAGGCCGTGACGGCTATCGCAAGGTCATCGTGGACAGCCGTGGACACATTCAAAACGAAGTCGAGCGCGTCGAACCCCAAGCGGGGCAGGACATCGTGATCACGATCGATCTCGATCTGCAAAAAGCCGCGGAAGAACAGCTGCGAAAGTCACCGCAAGGCCGCGGAGTAATCATCTCGATGGATCCGAACAACGGAGAGATTCTGGCGCTGGCCTCGGCGCCGACATTCGATCCGAACCTCTTCTCTCAGCGCATCACGACCAAAGCAGGCCGCGCTGAATATCAGAAGCTGCTCAACGATCCCGATCACCCGCTCATCAATCGCGCGATTCAGGGCAAGTATCCACCGGGCTCAACCTGGAAGCCTTTGATGGCCACCGCCGGATTGAAACAGGGAGCGATTACGATCGACAACTCGAATATGTTGTGCGGCGGTGGCATTACCATTGGTAACAAATTCACTCGTTGCATGGGCGGCAACCATGGCTCGCCTAATGTTCATGTCGCCATCGAGAAATCGTGCGACAGCTACTTCTATCATCTGGGCCTGAAGATGAAACTGGAAGGCATTCAGGCGATGGTCGATATGTTCGAGCTCGACAAGCGCACCGGCGTCGATCTTCCGCATGAAGTCATTAGCACGACTCCCTCGCGTGAGTTAAAAGCCAGGCTCTACCCGAAAGATGCTGAATGGAAAGACATCGACACGGTTTATTCTTCGTTCGGCCAGGGCGAAGACGTGTTGACGCCGATGGCGCTCTTGCGCGCCCACTCCTCGATTGGCATGAAGGGAAAGATGTATGTGCCGCACCTGTTGAAAGAGGTGCACGCCATTGCTGCCGTAGGAAACGATCCCACTCGTTTCGATTATCGGCCCGCACGACCCGTCCATACTTTCGAGCGTACCGAGCCCAAAAATCTCGGCATCCCGACGGACCAAAGCGACGTAGTGGTTCAAGCGATGTGGTCCGTCGTCAACGAGGCGGGCACCGCAACTGGAATCAAACTGGTCGGGTTCGACATCGCCGGCAAGACGGGCACCGCGCAAGTGGTCAGCCTTGGCAAGGAAGGCAGCGAGCACAAGGATCATTCATGGTTCGTTTCCTACGCACCGGCATACAAGCCTGAAATTTCCGTTGTGGCTTTGATCGAAAACGCCGGACTCGGCTCCCGCTTCGGCGCACCGGCCGTCCGCGCAATCTATGATGTGTACTACGCCAAAACCCGAACTGCGAAAGAGAAGCCTGACAACAGTATTGCTTTGAAAATTCGATAGACTAATTTTTCCTGCTTACATCTCACCGATCATCGGTTCTAGTTCATGGTAGCAATTCTGCAAAAACGTAAGTTGCGAGATTTTGATTGGCTGATTGCGCTCCTGGCGATTGCGATCGTTTCGTTTGGCGCGTGGGAAATTCACAACGCGCAACCGACGGAACCCTATTGGCAGAAGCAACTGATCGGTTTGGGCATCGCCATGGTGGCGATGGCGGCGATTGCATTTAGCGATTATCGCCGGCTGGTCGAGTTGGCGCCCATCCTTTATGTGTTTGGCCTGATGTTGCTCATAGTTGTGCTGATTCCTCACGTGGGAATGAAGATCAACGGTCAGCGATGTTGGATCAAGCTGCCAATCGCCGGCCAATTTCAACCCTCTGAATTTGTGAAGATTCCGGTGGTGCTGATGCTCGCCAAATACTTTGGCAAGCACCGCACCGGATTGCTTACCTGGAAAGAACTCTTCATGGGCTGCGTAATCCTCGGACTACCGATCGGATTGATCTTGCTCGAGCCTGATGTGGGGCAGGCAATCACCTATCTACCGTTGCTCGCCATCGTGCTGTTCTTGTCTTCGGTGCGTATGTGGATGGTCGTCGCCCTCCTGGTCGCATGTATCGCCGGCGCGCCGCTGGCTTACACGGTCGGCGTGAAGACCGGACTGTTGCACGGCTACAAACTCGAGCGTATTAACGTGATTCTGGATCCGGAAAATGCCGACAAGCGCGGTTTTGGTTATCACACGTGGCAATCAATGGTGACTGTCGGTGAGGGTGGTCTTACCGGAGCGCGGGGCAGCGAATACTCGCAAAGCAGTCTGAAATTCTTGCCTGAGCCGCACACGGATTTTATTTTTGCGGTAACTGCCGAAACCACCGGCTTCATAGGTTGTCTGCTGCTGCTGGCTTCTTACGCACTGCTATTGACTCGCTTAATCAATGATGCCCGCCGCTCCCGTGATCGCACCGGGATGCTGGTGATTATGGCGATCGTCGGAGG
>DASWQK010000362.1:0-7297 GCA_036403735.1 Pyrinomonadaceae bacterium | reverse complement strand
CAAAAGCAACGGTCGTGGCTCGTCGGCATACTAACCTAACCATAGAAGTACCAATCTTTCGGAATTACAAAGTGAAAATTGGAAACTGAAAACTGCAAATCTGCTCTCCGCGTATCGTGTCGTATTCGAACACCGTCGCCCAAGGCGCAAGAGCAATTTTCAATTTTCAGTTTACAATTTTCAGTTTGCAGTGTTCTTTTCCTCCTGATCGCGCTCAGCATAACTGCTGCCGGCCAAACGCCGACACCCAGCCCGGCGAAGACTCCTACGCCTCCTGACGATGTTGACGTTCTCCGCACTGAAACCGATCTCACCAACCTGCTGTTTACCGCGACTGACAAGAGCAATCGTTATGTCACCACGCTGCAGCAGAACGATATTCGCGTGATCGAAGACGGCGTCCCGCAGAGCATCTTCACTTTTCAACGCGAGACTGATCGGCCGCTGGCAATAGCGTTCGTCATCGACGTAAGCATTTCGGAAGAGCGAACACTGCCGGATGAAAAAGCTGCCGCGCGCAGTTTCATCGAAAGCATCATTCGCTCTGAGAAAGATCAGGCTGCAATCATTCCGTTCGAAGGTTACGCGCACCTCGAGCAAGCATTATCGCGGGACGTGCTTTCGATTTATCGCGTGCTCGAATCCGTCGAAGTTGCTTTTCCCGCTTACACTGGAGTTGCGCCTGCGATTGGCGGCGTCGTCTCCGGCCCCGGCACGATTAGCCCGCCGCGGGAAGGATCGACGGCGATTTGGGATGCGATTGCGGTTACTTGCAAAAACGTCTTGCGCCGCAGCTACACGCAACGGCGCCGCGCGATCATTCTGCTCACCGATGGACAGGACACCAGCAGCCGGCTCACGCGCGCCACGGCAATCGACCAAGCAATCGAAGCCGAGACCGTGGTATATGCAATCGGGATTGGCGACAAAAAATACGACGGCATTAACAAGAAGGTGCTCGACGACATCACCGAAAAAACCGGCGGTCGCGCGTTCTATCCTAAAAAGAGCACGGATCTAATGGCGGCGTTCCAGGAGATCGAGCAGGAGCTGAGGTCGCAGTATTTGCTCGCTTACAGTTCGACGAACAAGCAGCATGATGGAAAGTTTCGTTCGATGAAGATCGAAATTGCGAATCCGACACTGGCGAAGGATAAGCTCAACCTGCGTTACCGGCCGGGATACTTTGCGAAGAAGGACGAGTAGTCGGTCAGTCGTCTTATTACTGTCCAATCGTTCTCTCGATCCGTCGATCCGGCACTAACCACATCACTGCCACCAGAACATACAACGCGCAGGCCAGCCACGACTTCACCAGGGCGAGTGGAATTGCGATCAGATAAATCACTACCGAAATCTTGCCTTTAAAGTCTTCGCCCAGCGCGGTGGCCAGAACTGAATCAGGCGTGTGAATCGATAGCAACGCGCGCGTCAGAATGAAGTACGCGATGGCCGAGCACAGCAGCACCACGCCATAAAGCGCTACCGGTAACGCGGCGAAATGATTCTCGCCCATCCAGGCGGTCACAAACGGAGTCAGCGACAACCAGAACAGCAGATGCAGGTTGGCCCACAGCACGCGACCGTTCACGTGCTCGACGACCTGCAGAAGATGATGATGGTTGTTCCAATAGATGCCGATAAAAACGAAGCTCAGCAGGTAGCTGAAAAAGACCGGGATTAGCGGCCGCAAAACCGGCAGAGTCGATCCGGCGGGCACGCGTAACTCAAGCACCATGATCGTGATGATGATCGCGATCACTCCGTCACTGAAAGCTTCAAGGCGGTTGCGGGTCATGTGATTCGGTTGCTACTGCGCGGCAGCCGCGGCCAGCGCCCGCAACAGCGCCTTCAATTCGCTGCCGTTGACCTGGTCCAATCTAAACATTCGTAGTTGAGGCGATTTACTCACAGCGTTAGGAGAAGTGCTCTGCAGGCATCGCCACGACTGTCGAATGTTTTCGACCAGAAATTGCTCATCGGTCGTCGCGTCGGTGATGAATTGCACTCGATCCAACGACATGGCGTTGATGAGCTCGTTTATTTCAAAGATGCAGCCTCCATTTAGCCGGGAGAAGCCGCGCAAATCCATAAAGACAACATCAGTATCACTAACCAATCTATCAAGCACCATTCGCCACGTATTGTCGTGGCAGAAGAATTCATTAACCCGGAAACGCCCATCGTCATCTGGACGAGTGTCCATTTCGGCGACTTTTCGATCGAGCGTCGGCGAGTCATCGATGAAACGTCGCCCCAGTTTGCCGCTGAGAAAGTCCAGGAACTCATGAGGCTCCAGGTTTTCCGTAACCAGGTCGGTCCCCGCAATCAGCTGTACGCTGCCGGCATATCTCCAATACATCGCCAACCAGCGGAACAAGCGCTGGCTGCGTTTGCCGAGAGAAAAAACTCGCAGCACCAGCAGCTTGTGATTGACGCCGGACGAGGGGCGAACGAGACGAAGTCCGGCCAGGGAAACAACCTTGTAAATCAGAAAAGCGAAAAGTCCTGACAATGCCCACAATCCGTTGGGCGACAGTTCGATCGACATCACCACGCCAAACAGTAACCAGATCGTGTCCACCGCAATTGCGTGGTCGCTGGTCTTTTTCGACTCGTAACGCTTACGGATCCAACGCAGCATTAGCCAGCCGATCGGAGCCGCCAGGACGAACCCAAAGAGGCTAAGAGCGACAAGAGTTACTTCCGCGCCTGGTCCAAGATTTGCGGCCAGGCGCATCGCAGCCTCCGAACTGCCTAGTAACAAAAGGGCAAACAGCGCCCCAAAGGCCGACACCATCAAGAAAATCAGCACCAGGGGTCCAACCGCGCGAATCCGGCGGTTAAGAAAGGCCAGCAGGATCAACGAAGCTGGAACATCGTAAAGAACCCACAACGTTGCATGCGAGGACCAGTTCGATTCCTTGCTCAAGAGGTTCATCGCTATGGCAATGCCCGCCAGAACCAGAAAGTAAAGAAGCACAACCGCGAGCTTGGTGCGGAAATTCGCCGCCGCTACGATATTGATCGTTAACACTGCAGGCCATACGAAAATCCAAAACAGCGACACGAATCGGCCCGGCAGGAACTCGTTATCACCCATGCTCAGCAGAACGGCGGCCGCCATAATCAGCGCGAAAGCGCATCCGGCGAGAACGTAAACCGCAGCCACGCGCCAGGGAGTGCGCACCAGCTTTTTGAAAACTGTCTGATCCGGCGCTCGATGAAGTTTCCGGCTATCGACGAATTGCAATTCGGGAACCGGCAAAGATACTTGTGGCGCCGGCGTTGGCGCGGCGGCGTTCACCGGGTTCGTGCCGCGACGCATGGATTTCAAAACGGAGTGTCGATAGAAAAGAATCAAGCCAATCGAAATTGGCCAGGCAAAGGCCGTGGCTACTAACAGAATGAAAGCCATCCAGACTGGAGCGGCATTTATCGATTGAGTGATCTCGTCCATGGAACTGTTTATACCGGGGCAGTAGCCCGACCGCTAGAGAGGGCGTCCAACCTTGAGTCATCCTCACCATCATCGAGACGGAATAGATCGTCGCCCTGCTCTAACATCACGTGCTCAATTGCTTTCGCTACATCACGTTCTTTCCAAAGATAGATTGTGCTGCCATGTCTGATCCACGGTCTCGTTTTGTCAGAAATGAGACCGGCTTTGCGGAGGGCCATCGAGCCTCGTCTATCACCATGAACCCATGTACCGTAACTTCGAAAGGTGATCAGATAGGCGAGAGGAAAGTCGTTGTCATCAAAATTTCGCATGAACGTGATGGATTGGGAATCGACGCCCTCCCTAACGGTCGGGCTACTGCCCCGTAGGGCCGTGCGGAGCGACGGTCGCCACGGGCGGTGTGAAGTGAAGCTCCAGTGCATCACGAAGATTTTCGAGAGCCTCATCTTCCGTCTTTCCCTGGCTCGCCACGTCAACCTCGACGCACTGCGCTACGAACGATTCATCTTCTTGCCAAATGCTGGCGGTGAATTTTTGTTTCACTGGTTCGTTGCTGCATGAATGCAGTTCTTCGGCATAATACGCCGCTTGCGTCGAATATCAAGAATCATCTTATTAATTGGTCCCGCCATCCCAGAGTACTCCGCAGTTCACCTTGAAAGCTCATTCGCTTTACCTATATCCTCGCCTCACTCTTATGCCAGCCAGACCCAATCTTCTCGCGGTGATCCTTGGCGGTGGCGCCGGCAGCCGTTTGTTTCCGCTGACCGCGCAACGATCCAAGCCGGCAGTGCCGCTCGGCGGAAAATACCGGCTGGTCGATGTGCCGATTTCGAATTGCATCAACTCAGATGTGATTCGCATGTTCGTGTTGACGCAATTCAATTCGGCGTCGCTCAACCGGCACATTGCCACCACCTATCGCTTCTCGCCGTTCGCTGATGGTTTCGTCGAGATACTTGCCGCGGAACAGACTCCCGAACGGCCAGATTGGTTTCAGGGAACTGCTGACGCGGTGCGTCAGGTGCTGCCGCACATTCGCGATTGGCGCATCGACACACTGCTGATTCTCTCCGGCGATCACTTGTACCGGATGGATTATCGAAAGTTTCTCGATCGGCATTTCGAGACGAACGCCGACATCACCGTTTCAGTGATTCCGATTCCACCCGATTCAGCAGGCGAATTTG
Organism: Pyrinomonadaceae bacterium; assembly: GCA_036403735.1. GTDB lineage: Bacteria > Acidobacteriota > Blastocatellia > Pyrinomonadales > Pyrinomonadaceae > UBA11740. Next base: position 2,644 of record DASWQK010000362.1, on the reverse strand, counting down.
GTTTGCTGAAGGTTGACGACGCCGGCCGCATCATCGAGTTTCGAGAAAAGCCGAAAGGGGATGCGCTCGAAGAAATGCGGGTCGATACCACGAAGCTTGGCCTGAGCGCAGATGAGGCGCGCGCACGGCCGTTTCTCGCTTCGATGGGCATTTATGTTTTCAAATATGATCGCCTGGAAGAGGTCCTGGCAGAGGACACGGCGCGCCTCGATTTTGGCAAGGAAGTCATTCCCGGCAGCATCAACAAGTACAACGTGCAGGCTTATCTTTTCGATGGATACTGGGAAGACATCGGGACCATCGCCGCATTTTATAAAGCTAATCTTGATATGGCTTCCGCTATTCCGCCCTTCAATTTGTTCGACGCGGAAGCGCCCCTTTTCACTCGCGCGCGTTACTTACCACCCTCAAAATTCAACAGTTGCGAAATTCGCGATTCGATCATCAGCGAAGGCTGCATCATCAACGGCGCGAAAATCAATCGTTCGCTGATTGGTCTGCGTAGCCGGATTGCCGAAGGCACTTCGATCGACGCTGCTTACATGATGGGCGCGGATTACTATCAAACTCTCGAAGACATGGTAGGAGACGAAGAAGCCAACCGGCCGCGCCTCGGTATTGGCGAGCAGACAATTATTCGCCGGGCGATCATCGACAAGAATGCGCGGATCGGTAAGAACGTGCGGCTGCTAAATGAAGCGGGGGTTGAGAATGCCGACGGGCCGAACGGCATGTTCTACATCCGCGACCGCATCATCATCGTGCCGAAGAATGGATTGATTCCGGATGGAACCGTGGTGTGAACCCTCCGTGTCCTCTGTGATTAGATGAATTTCACCACAGAGGACACAGAGAAAGCCTTCTAGAAAGTCCCTGAGAAATCTTTTTTCAAAACCGGCGGTCTATTAACAGGTTGCGTATTACTCTGGGCGCGGGCATTGGCTCCCGGTTGGAATACATAACTGTCGCGGGTGCGGACCACCAACTCAGGGTGATTCACCCGCACTTTGATATTGCGACGTTCGCCGGCTTGCGGCGCCTTCGTCGGATAATAGCCAAGACTGTATTGCCGCCGCAGCTCTTCCGCTACCGATTGAAAAGCAACGCTTACATTCGTCTGCTCAGCGTCGTAGAGACGAGCGCCACTCACGCGCGCGAGATCATGCAGGTACTGATCCGCTAATTGATATTCGCCACCAGAGTTGCCTGCGCCCCCGCCACCGGGCCAGCCTCCACGTCCGTTGCGCCGGTTGCCGCCGCCGCCGCCTCCGGGATAACCGCCACCGCTCGGATAACTGCCACCGTTGAGAATGGCGCCGAGAATGTCGAAAATGCCGCCGCCGCCGCCATTGCCGTTTCGATTGTTACCGCCGCCGCCATTCGGATAATTTCCGCCGCTGCCGCTGCCGCCGCCGCTGGGATAATTTCTACCACCGCCCCTGCGCGAACCGCCGCCACCAAAAACACCCATGTCACCTGATGTGTCGTACTCGACCGGATAGATCAAGGCATCAAGTTCTTCCGCGTCGCGTACCGTGCTTTCGTAACTCGCGTGTTTGCTGGTCGTGTCGACGCCGTCAGTGAAGAGGACGATTGCTTTACGGCCTTCTACGCGATTGAAGTATTGATTGATGACCTGATCGACTGCATCGTAAAGCCGGGTGCCCGATCCAATCCGGGTTTGCAGGATTGCATTGCGGAGCATTGATCGATCGCTCGTCGCTTGCGCCAGCACGCGAATTTTGTCGTCGAACGAAACGACCATCACTTTATCGTCCGGCCTGAGTTGATTGACGAAAGCGATTGCCGCGTCCTGGATCTCTTCGAGCTTGTAACGAGTTGATGCGCTCGTGTCGATGACCAGGGCCACCGTGAAAGGCTTGTCCGTCGAAGCGAAGTACGCCACCTTCTGTTCCACGCCATCTTCCCAAACATGAAAGTCATCCTTCGTCAGGTTCGGAATATATTTGCCGTCGCGATCCATAACGCTGACCGGAATGCTGATGAGCGTCGTCTCAACCTTTACTACATCGCCTTCGCCGACTTCTTCGGGTCCGGCATCCTTCTGCGGCGCCGTGGGTTTTTGTTCATTTGAATCGCGGGTCGCTCCGCCGAGCACCGGTGGCCGCGTCGGACGCGTTGCTTCAGAAGAATCAGTCTGCTGCTGCGGCGATGATTGCGACTGCTGAGGCTGCTGCTCGGTCGGCGGTGCGGCGTTAACGCGGCGCGGGCGCGACTGAGAGTTTGCTGTTTGCACAGCCAAAACAGTTAGCAGGAAAACAAGCGAGAGGGCAGTGAACTTCTTCATGGTGTAACTCCTATCGGGGAGACAAGTGCCGGCAAATCTGCGCGTGGTAAGGAAAAGACTTCCTGGCCAGCCGCGGTTTGATGCGCGTCAACGCCTGCGCAGTTGCAGCGCAAGCCAGTTAACTTGCCGACGGTCCGATGAAACTGGACGTAAACGCATCTGTAGATGATCGATCGGTTCGGAGAGAGAATAAATTGGGGAGAGAACCGGAACTGACGAGGAGAAGATAACACCCGCGTTCACAGGGAGCAAGCTTGAGACCGGTGAGAGGAGGAGAGCAGAATGACTGGAGCGCAAGCGTCCTCGCTTGCCCGCGCATACCCAGGAAGCAACCGG
>DASWQK010000361.1:0-2938 GCA_036403735.1 Pyrinomonadaceae bacterium | reverse complement strand
CGGCGCATCGGTCTGACGAAAGACGCCGAGCACAACTCCATTGGTGTCGACGACCGCGATTGAAACGCGCGCGTTGCTGCCGAGAGGTTGGCGGATGGCCGCCCGCGTGATGTTCGCCTGTTGCGCCGCGTGCGAGATGATCGTGTTCACCTCCGCGGCCGTTAACGAGTTCGCGGTCACGGTCGGACTCGCAATGAAGGGAAAGAAGTGCGTATCGACTTCACCGGCAATGCCGCCAACCACCGCCGCAGTGAATTGCGACGGCTGCGCAGCGCGAACTGGAAACAGCGGATCGATGGCGCCCGGCAGACTTCCAAACGCGATCGTCGCAGGATTCGGCGCGCTGGTCACGTTCAGGTAAGCGAGCCGAATCCCGTCGACGAGAATATTGTCGCCGCGAATTAATGAAGGAGCTTCAAAGCCTCGCGTCGCTGAAACCGCGATCACCTCTTCGAATGGCTGATCGAAATCCGCTGGATCGCGATCGACTGTATAGATGCCATCGCCTTCGATGCCTACGCCGCCGACAGCTTCTCCATTTTTGTAGATTGGAGCGCTGCCCGGATCGCCGCTGAGCCCGAGCGGCAGGCCCGGCACCTTGATGTCTGAACATGGCAACGAAGAAAACTGCACGCCATAGAGCGGACCGCCTGATTTGAAATCCACGCCCGGCGGAAAATGTTCCTGAATGATGAAGCCAGCGGTGCGCGAGGTGAACGCATTCCCGCGCGTGCTGAATAAAGACGCCGTACCGGCTTTCGAAATTGCCGCGAGTTTCGCCGGCACAACCGTGCCGTCAAATCCTACAGAGACAAATCCGGTTATTGGATCTGGAGTTTTTGAAGGTCCCGGACCACCGCCGCGAAACTGCGTAGTCGCGGGCGCGCCCGTCATCTTGAAAACGCCGAGCACGTTTCCTTCTTTGTCAGTCACCGCGACGGTGACGGCACGATTCAGAGAGGCCGCGGCCGAAACTGCCTGCGCGATGATGGTCTGCACCTCGGAAGTGGTTAACGTGCCGGCGGTCGCTGAAAGTTGAACCGGCGGCGCGATCGTTCCCGGCGTCGGCACCGCGCCGATGTCATCGGGCAGGCCATCGCCGACATGACCAACTCCCACGCGCACCCGGTTGCTGTTTAGTCCCTGGTAACTAATCCCTACCAGGACGTCACCGACGTCGCCCAGCTGTTCGTTTATGCGTACGACAATCGCGGTCACCCAGGACTGCTCGGGCACTGGGCCTACGTATTCAACTGTTAGCGAGTAAGTTTTGTTAGATCCGTCTTCCGCGCTAGCTGTGATCGAAGTGGCTGACGTTTTCGGATCGATTCCCATTGCGAACAGCATGATGCGCGTTTGATTGTCGTTACCCCAGGATACTTGCGACGTTGGATCGAATGGTTCGCGTTTCAAGGTAACGGAATCGAGCGCGACGCCCCGGGTCGAGGTCTCCTGGCTAATGAGAACTAGTTTGCTTGCCTGGGCGCGCGAGCTCTGCAAAAGAGATGAGAGGCCGGCCATGGCCAGCACCCAAAGGAATGCCGCAAAAGAAAAGCGCCAGCGCCTGCCGAAAGACTTTGCTGTCATTTGACGTTTCGATGGGGAAGGCTTCGGAAATCTATCACCAATTGTCGGCGGGCGAAACAAATTCTTTTGCTTGTCTAGTCAGACTTCACCAAATGCTCGTCGGAACTTTAATCACATTGTTATACTCACGCGCAGCGATGAGCTGGAATCCATCTGCATCAATAACCCGAACCACAAGTGCGACAGCGCTTTTGCTCGTATCCGCCTTTGCTGTAATGGCGCAACCACGCGGCCGGATATCCGGCGTGATTACACCTCCAGCTGCGAACCTCGTCGTCATCGCCACTAATCAAGTCACGAGCAAGGTTACAACCGCTATAGTCAGTGGCGATGGACGCTATTCATTGCGCGTTCATCCCGGCGCGTACCGCTTGAGTGTTGCCCGGCCTTATCGTGCGAAATTCGATAACGCAAAAAACTACGGCGAGCATGCGTTGATCCGGGAAGATTCGCTGGAGAATGTAATTGTTAGTGAAGGTAACGAAACCAAAATCGATTTTGCGGTCGAGAAGATAGAAGTGAGGGCGGTCGTGAACATTCCCGAGCGAAAGCCGCTGGGCGCTGCCGGGAAAACCAGCGTCGCTTCTGCGCCGCAGACACAATCCGACGCCAGGGAAATCCGCGATCGCTGGCGCATCGGTTTTCCTGAATACGATCGGTATGGCGACAAGGGCGCGCGCGGCCGCGACATTCCGTTTCGAAAGGGTCGCTGGTTCGATCCTTACAATCAAAGCTGGCTGAAAGGCGACTATCCGATTTTTGGCAATGGGGTTTTCATGATCCTTTCGGCCGTGAGTTCGACTACCACCCAATTGAGCCGGACGCCGAAACCTTCCGACGTGAGCAGCGCGCGGCCGGGCAGCGCAGAGTTTTTTGGCAAGCCTGAAGCGCTCGCGGTCAATCAGATTTTTCAATTTACGTTCGAGCTGTTTCATGGCGACTCGACCTACAAGCCTCGCGATTGGGCGATCAAAATATCGCCGACATTCAGTCTGCCGAATTACTTGAACGCCCGTGAGACGGGCGTGGTGAACATCGACGTGCGCCGCGGGACGAATCGTACCGACACGCAGTTTTCGCTGGAGGAAGCATTCGTCGAAAAGAAATTCGAAGACGTGGACAGAAACTTCGACTTCATCTCGGCGCGAGTTGGCATTCAACCATTCGTCTCTGATTTTCGCGGGTTTATCTTCTCAGATAACAATCTGGGCGCTAGAGTTTTCGGCTCGTTTGATAATAATCGTTATCAATACAACGCGGCGTATTTTGCCCAGCTTGAGAAGGACACAAACAGTGGTTTAAATCGCTTCGATCGGCGGCATCAGAATGTTTACGTCGCGAATATCTTTCG
>DASWQK010000360.1:0-2327 GCA_036403735.1 Pyrinomonadaceae bacterium | reverse complement strand
GCCGTTGTCGAACGAGATGAACATCCCGAATTCTGTTCCCGCGTAAAGCAAGCCTTCGCGATTCGGATCTTCGCGCACCACGCGCGTGGGCCAATCGGCCGGGATTCCATTCTTGCCGTCAGTCAGACGCTTCCAGGTCTTGCCATAATCGTCCGTTGCGTAAATGTATGGCTGATAATCGCCGAGCAAATAACGATAGGCGGCGTAGTACGCCGAACCTTTGCGATGCGGCGATGGCTCGATGTATTGAACTCGCCCGCCCTCCGGCAAATCCCTGGGTGTCACGTTGGTCCACGTTTTAGCGTTATCGCGAGTTACGTAAAATGGCCCGTCATTGGATCCGGTCCAAATCACGCCTTTTTCCAACGGCGATTCTGCGATCGCGTAAAGCGTCGAATAAAACTCTTCGCCGGTTACATCACGCGTGATCGGCTCGCCGCTCGCGCCCTGACAACAAGACGGATGCGCGGTGAGATCGGGTGAAATCTTTTCCCACGTCAGTCCCTTGTCGCGTGTGCGATGCAGGTACTGCGATCCGTAATAAAGCACTTCCGGATCGTTTGGCGACGTGGCCATCGGCGAGACTCTCTGAAACCGATAGATCAAATCGCTCGCCGGATTTCCGTATAACGACTGCGCGCCGACCCAGTAGTTCTTCTCCTGGCCCGACTTCAAATTCATAACGCCGTACTGACCCTTGCACGATCCGTAAACGATGGTCGGATCTTTCGGATAAGGCATGATTGGACCAGTCTCGCATCCCGGCCCAGCGCGCCAATCTTCGCGGCCCTGGGCGTCAGGCTGGCTCGAAATGATGACCGTCGTATTGTCCTGTTGCGCCCCGTAAAGTTTGTAAGGAAATTGATCGTCAAGCCAGACACCATAAATTTCCGCGGTCGGCTGATTCAATTGAGTTGACCATGTGCGCCCACCATCGAACGAGATGTTCGCACCGCCGTCGTTTGATTGAATGATGATGTTTCCGTCTTTGGGACTGATCCAAATGTCGTGGTTATCGCCGTGCGGTGTGCGAAAGACCAAAAACGTTTTGCCCCCGTCCGTCGACTTGTAGAAATTTTCAGCGCCGGCATAGACGACATCAGCGTTCGTCGGATCAGCTCCGAGTGCCACGTAGTAAAACGGGCGCTGGATCATCCCCGAAGCGATTTGCGCCGGCTGCGGTTTCATCGCGGTCCACGTTGCCCCGGCGTCGTCGGATCGATAAAGGCCGCCGCCTGGCTTCGCTTCCACGAGCGCATATATCCGGTCGGGCTTTGCCGCTGTCACTGCAAGATTCGCTTTGCCAATCAATTCATTCGGCAGTCCATTCGTAATTCTCACGAAGTGCTCGCCGCCGTCAGTGCTCTTATAAAAGCCGCCGCCCCGCGAACCGCTGATGATTGTCCAGGGCTTCCGCTCAAGCCGCGACATCCACGCGTAGACGACCTCAGGATTACCCGGTTGCAGCTCGAGATCCATCGCGCCAATTTGATCGGAGACAAAAAGAACTTTTCGCCAGGTCTGTCCGCCGTCAGTCGTCTTGAACACGCCGCGCTCTGAATTCGATTTAAAGGCATCGCCCTGGGCTGAGACCCAGACGATGTTTGGATTTGTCGGATGAATGCGCACCGATCCGATTTGACCGGCGTTGTAGAGGCCGATGAATTTCCAGGTTTGGCCGCCGTCTGTCGTCTTGTACAGGCCGCGCCCGGTTGAGACGTTGCTGCGCACATCGTCTGATCCCGTACCGAGATAGATCACGTTCGGATCAGAATCAGCGACCGCAACGCAACCAGTCGATCCCAGAGGGACTTTGCCATCAGTGATCGAAACCCAGGTCACGCCACCGTCAGTGGTGCGAAACAAACCGCCGCTGGCGACGCCCATGTAGAACGTTTTCGGCTGAGACGGGACACCGGTAACTGTGGTTACGCGTCCACCGCGTGATGGCCCAACTAGTCGATAGTGCAATCCGTTGAAGAACGACTGATCGACATTCGACATCATTGGCACACGCGTGCTTTGCGCTTGAGATAAAACGGCGGCGCACAGGACGAGTAACAGACACAAAGGCAGAACAAATCGAGGCATGGGCTCCCTCCTGAAAAAACTATTTTCGGTTCACTGCGAAATACTATCTACCAATACTATCTTATTGAGCGTTTCAAAAAATACTCTGTTGAGTTTCCCGTCTCGTGCACGACGCTCACCAGTTCCCACCCCGTTTGCCCGAGCCCGTTTACAGTTGATAGGCCCGTGATGTCGCTATCGACATTCTCGATACGTCCACCGTGAGAGACTTGAGCTTTCCAGCCTCCGGTGCCCGG
>DASWQK010000359.1:0-5058 GCA_036403735.1 Pyrinomonadaceae bacterium | reverse complement strand
GCTGGTCGACGATCGACTCGACCATGGATATCTCACGAGCCGCGCGGGCATCTACGCGGCGCCGCGCACCCTGCGCCCCGGCCAAAAGTATTCGCCTGAACACCTGGCTGAAGTCCTGCGTCGCGCGGGTTACATCGAAAGCGAAGCGGCGAGCGAAGTCTGGAACGGCAGCTTCTCAGTCAAACCCGGTGGAATTGATATTCGCCCGAACACCAACGCTGAATTCATTTCAGTCTTGCATGTCTCGTTCACTTCTGATGGACGCATTTCCGGCGTGACTGACGACGATGTCGCCCTCGATTCGTTCACGCTTGCTCCAGAATCGCTGACGTCAAGCGCGACTACCAAAGACGGCGCCCACGATCAACCTTCGTTCCGAGACATTCCGCCGGTGCTGGTCCACGCAATCACGTCAATCGAAGATCGGCGCTTCTTTGATCATCATGGGTTGGACATCTTCGGCGTCGCTCGAGCCCTGATTCGGAACGCCGGCGATGAAAGAATGGCCCAGGGCGGTTCGACGATCACACAGCAACTGGTCAAGAACACCTACCTCACACCTGAGCGAACGCTGCGGCGCAAGTACGCTGAAGCAATGCTGGCGTTCACGATCGAACGGCGAGTATCTAAAGAAGACATCTTCGCGCTGTACTGCAACGAAATCTACCTCGGCCAACGCGGCCCCCTCGCGGTGCGAGGCGTCGATCAGGCAGCGCGAGTTTACTTCGGTAAAGAATTGAAGGACCTGAGCCTGGCCGAAGCCGCGACGATCGCCGGCATGATTCAGAGTCCGACGCGCTATTCGCCGGTGCGACAAAATGATGGAGCCCGCGCGCGACGGAATACCGTGCTGGGAACGATGGTGCGGGACGGTTTTATTAATCTGGGCGAGGCCTCAACCGCGGCCAGCGAGCCGCTCGCGATCGCTGACTTCGATCCCGCGCGCGAATCCGTCGCGCCTTACTTTATCGATTACGTGAATCGTTTTGTGGAGCGCCCGCATCCTGCGGGCGGAGCGGCTTCCAGCCTGCAAACCGGCAATCGTGTCGACGATCCGCAGGTGGATACAAAAGAGGCGGAGAGGATGTCCACGAACCGACAGGATGTCGGCGCTCCTCTCATCACCACGATCGATCTCGATCTACAACGACTCGCTGCGGACGCAATCGCGCATCAACTCGATCGTCTCGATAAGATTTACGCGCCCCGTCACCAGACGCCGCAGGTTGCGCTCGTCGCTCTCGATCCAAAGACCGGAAAGATTCTGGCAATGATTGGCGGCAGAGACTACGGGTCCTCGCAGCTGAACCGCGCGACTGACGCCGAACGACAACCGGGCTCCGTCTTCAAGCCCTTTGTGTATGCGGCCGCGCTGGAGAGCGGCATGTCACCGCTGCGCATGTTCAAGGACGCGCCGCAGGAATTTACCTGCGCGCGCACGCAAAAATATCGACCGTCGAATTACGGCGGGGGCTTTTCAATGCGCGACCTGCCGATGCGTGATGGCCTAATCAAATCTCTGAACGTCGTGACCGTCGATGTCGCGATGCAGACAGGTTTGGCGCGCGTGGCGAACACGGCGTTGAAGTTTGGTCTGCCGCGCCCGACCCCGTATCCGGCGCTGGCGCTGGGAACGACCGAAGCTACGCCGCTGCAAATTGCCGCCGCCTATGCTTCGTTTGCGAACGGCGGACGAAAGATCCAACCGAGCATTACGGCAACGGATGACGGCAGCAGAAACGAACAAGTTATCGAGCCGACTACTGCGTACATGATTAGCGACATGCTGGAAGGCGTAATCGATCACGGCACTGCCCGCGCCGCTCGCGGCTTAATACCGGGAACGGCCGTGGCCGGCAAGACGGGAACGTCACGTGATGGTTGGTTTGTTGGCTACACGCCGAACCTGGTGTGCGCCGTTTGGATCGGCTTCGACGATAACAGGCAATTAGGATTGACCGGAGCAGAAGCCGCGCTGCCGGCCTGGGGCGAATTCATGAAGAGTGCAATCGATTTGCGGCCTGAGTTGGGCGGCAAATCGTTCGCTCAGCCCGATGGGATTACGGTCGCTGAAATTGATCCTGAGACTGATGAACTGGCAACCGGTAAGTGCCCGATGCACGAACGGGTGGCGATGCTGACAACGCAAGTGCCCCCGTCGGAATGTTTCCGTCACAACATCTATTTCGATGTTGCCGGTGAACAGCGACTCGCTCAACCTGCTGTTTTCCAAGCGACTCAATCCGAAGCCTCAGGTAAAAAGCAAAATGAGAAATCGCCGGGAAAATTTGCTCGACTACGCGATACTCAAGTTGAAACCAACAAAGACGGCAGAAGAGTTTTGGTTAATGAGATGAGAAGCGGGACTCGCTGAGTTGACAGGTTCTTAGCCCTCTCCCATTTGGAGAGGGTTGGGTGAGGGCCTGGCGCAAAAAACCAAATTCTTTTCTGTAGTTGCTGTACACCCTCACCCTTAATCCCTCTCCCAAAGGGAGAGGGAAACACACTTACTTCTCAACAATATCTTTCTTCTGAGTCACCACGAACGCCAGCAACTCATTCTTTTCAGCTTCCGGAACCTTGTATTTATCGAGCGCTTCGACCAGATGTTTCGCCGCCGCGTCCCAGTCCGCTTCCGTAATTCCGAGTCCTTTGTGTGACGTTCGCATTTCGCGTCCGGTGTATACACATGGACCACCCGCTGCCGCGCAGAATTGATCGAGAATATGCTGGCGCAGGCGCTTCTTGGAGTCGTCGCTGAAGCCGGTGAAGAATTTTTCGAATCGTTTGTCAGTCGCCAGACGCGTAATAAAATCATCGACGACCAACGCGATTGCATCGTATCCGCCGAGCCGCGTGTAAAGCGACTTCTTGTCCTGACTGCCGGCGGGTATAGAGATTGAACCGGAAGTCACGGCGTTCTTTGTCGGTTGAGGTTTCTGTGCCAGGGCGCTGACGCTAATCAACGTCAGCAGGCAGAAAGCAATTACAAATTTCTTAATCATGGGGTTCTCTCCTCGCTTATTGAAGTTGCTTTTGAAAAGCCAAAGCGGCCGCAGACTATTAAGAGCCCGAGCCGCCCTGGTAGTTTTTTTCTCGCCTGCCATTTCGGATTGCTAGTTAGGCATCAGCACGGCGTTCACCACATGGATGACGCCATTAGACTGATAGACGTCAGCGATTGTCACCGTTGCTGTGCCGCCTTTTTCGTCGCGCAGGACGATGTTGTTGCCGTCCATCGACGCGGTTAGGGTGCCACCACTGACCGTTTTAAGTCGAGCCTGTCCGTTCCCTTTTTTGATCAGCTTGGCTAAACCCTTTGAATCCCAATTTCCTGCGACCACATGATACGTCAGGACCTTGGCCAGCATTGCTTTATTTTCCGGCTTGAGCAGCATGTCAACCGCTCCGGCCGGCAGTTGAGCAAACGCGTCATTGGTCGGAGCGAACACCGTGAACGGCCCTTTCCCATTCAACGTATCGACCAGTCCGGCAGTTTTGACAGCGGCAACCAGCGTCGTGTGATCTGCCGAGTTCATCGCGTTGGCGACGATCGTTTTGCCTGGATACATCGCGGCGCCGCCCACCATCGGATCATCTTTCATCATCTGCGCGAAAGCTGCTGAGCTTCCAATCATCAGAGCTGCCCCAGCCACCATCACGGCGAAAAACCTTTTCATTTCATTTCTCCCTTGCTTAACTTTGAAATTGTTAACTTCCGAGAGATATACGGGGCACACCGCTGGATCGGATTTAGGTGATCGATTGGCTTTGCCCAAAAAAGTCAACCAGGACGAACACTGAACGGAACCGGGGGCGCCAGCGGCCGGGTCGTTTCATTGAGGCTTACCCGCTTGCTAGCGCAAGCGGTTCCGTACCAGATCGATCCATCGACGCACGAATGCCGGAGGGAAACAAGCTAATACTGGGAGCGCGGGCGCCCTCGCCCGCTATGAGCGCGAAGCGCGAAAAAGTTTACCGCGTCGAAAAGTTTGAGATTGAGGTACTGCGCACGGTCCGGCGGGCGAGGGCGCCCGCGCTCCCAGTACTAACTCGCTCGTTCCAGATCGGATCTGTGTCTTGGGCAATGCCGTGTTCGATCAGGACTTCGGCGAGCTAAGGTAAATTGCGCCAGTGGGAACTGCTGATCCTCTTTTCGGCTCAAGCGTGATCGCAATGACAGCATTTCCCATTGCGTCGGCAGGCATCTGTTCGGGGAGCAGTGCGTGACCCGAAGAATCGACGGTGAATATTCTTCCGGGCATAGGTGAATGACCTTTGGGAATGAACCAAAGCTCGTAAGCTTTGTCAGGAGGAGTTGCGGGCAATCCGTCCGCTACAAAAACTGCCTTGCCGGTTTTCTGATCGTAGACAAAAGAACCGCGAGCGTTTTGTGCAGTTTGGCTGCCGGCAAGTTCCATACGTTTCGCGTCGGGAGAGTTGAGCAGCGCGAGGGCTTCGCGTTGTCGCGCGAGCACGTCGCGATCTCGAACCAACTCGTGTTGCTGAGTATTTACTTGACGATTAAGCTGAGCAACCTCCTGCTGCAACTTTACCTCGCGGCGCCAGAGCACAATCAGCCCTATCAGTAGCGCGATAAATGCCAGGCCAGCGGCTATTCGGAGCCCCTTCGTCCAAAGGTTCCAATTGGCTCGCGGTCTCATCGTCACAACTTTGTCATTCATTACGGCGCCAGCGCGATCGCCGGTTCGTTCCGCGCGCACGCTCTCGAGAATTCGGGCGCGAACTTCCGGGCGTGGTTCGGCAGGCTCCGCCGAATAAGCCAGAAGAGCTGCGTCATCGCGTAGCGCGAACAACTCTGCCCGGCACTCGGCACAGGTTTCCAGATGCGCCTCGAGCTCGCGCGCCTCAGACACTTCAAGCGCGTCGAGTGAATGCGGAACCAATAACTGTTGGTAATCCTGATGCTCCATTAAACTAAGTCGCGTGCTGCGCCAGTAATTCTCGTAATTTGATCAATCCCGAACGCATGCGGGTCTTGACCGTGCCCAGCGGATCGCCCAGCCGCTCGGCAATCTCAGTTTGGGTCAAACCTTC
>DASWQK010000358.1:0-3072 GCA_036403735.1 Pyrinomonadaceae bacterium | reverse complement strand
CATCGTAGTCGATTAAGGACCGAATCTCTCCGGTCGTTCCGCCCTCACCCGTGAGCGTGATGACTACGCCCGAGACGGTTCTGGCGGCTATCGGGTCGCGAATTTCAGTCGCCTCGACGCGCGCGGATCCGGCTCCGTTCTGCCCTCGCACGGTCCCGACCCAATGGCGGCCCTTGATCAGCAAAGTCTCCGCGCGGCCTTCAAAATCTTCGAGCTTGTTTCGGGGCTCGTAGAATTGCGGATCGCGCGGGGCCGGCAGACGTTCGAAGCGGCGCTGGCCATTGATTGAACAGCACGACACGACGATGATTAGAATCGAGAAAACCAATGAGCGACTTGGATTCATGTCACCAACTCCTTTGCAAATTCAAATTGATCAACTTTGGAGAGCCCGGGAGAGTGGTGCTGTTGGATTTTAACTCGTGATGAGCAGCTAAGTTCCACAAAGTGCGGAGTCAAAGCGTATTAACGCCGCGTTACTTCGACTTTGCGATCAAAGGTTGGCCTGAAATGTCCGGCTCAGGCGGCCGCCGGCGGATCATTTCTTCCGGGACCGGTGGAGGGGGATTCGCGACGACGGTCTCTAACGCGGCATCAACAATTTCGTTGATGCGCGTAATGAGTTTAATGTTCAGCTCGCCCCGCACGTCCTCAGGAATATCTTCGAGGTCAGCTTCGTTGCGCGCCGGCAGGATTATTCGACGAATGCCCGCGCGATGCGCCGCGAGAACTTTTTCCTTGATGCCACCGACCGGAAATACCAGGCCTGAGAGAGTTATCTCGCCGGTCATCGACGTATCGGGTCGCACCCGCCGGCCCGTGTAGAGCGATGCGAGCGCGGCGGTGATCGTCACGCCGGCGCTTGGTCCATCCTTGGGAATCGCACCCGCGGGCACGTGCAGATGCACGCCGTAATTCTTGAACATTGAAGGATCGATGCCAAAGTCCTGGGCATGGGACCACAGGTAAGACTGCGCGGCGCGCGCCGACTCCTGCATCACTTCGCCGAGTTGTCCTGTGATCGTAAATCCATGACCGCCGGGCAGCAGGTTCGCTTCGATGAAAAGAATTTCACCGCCCATCTCAGTTACAGCCATCCCGGTAGCAACTCCCGACGGCAATTCTTTACGTGCTTCTTCCGGATAAAACTTTGGCGACCCGAGAAAATCGTGGACGACATCAGCGTCGACGACTACTTTCTCGGTCTGGCCCTGGGCGATCTTCAGCGCCACTTTACGCGCGATGCGTCCGATGGTGCGCTCGAGTTGGCGCACCCCGGCTTCGCGCGTGTAACGCGTCGTGACGAGACCAATGGCGGCATCGGTGACTTCAAGTTGCTCAGGCGTCAATCCGTTCTCGCGGACCTGACGCGGCACCAGATAGCGTTTGGCGATTTCCAGTTTTTCGCGATCGCTGTAACCGGCGAGCCCGATGATGTCCATGCGATCGCGCAGCGGCGGCGGGATGGGCCCCAGCTGATTCGCGGTCGCGATGAAGAGAACTCTCGAAAGATCAAACGGCAAATCCAGATAATGATCCGTGAAACTATTGTTCTGTTCCGGGTCGAGAATCTCGAGCAATGCGGCCGCCGGATCGCCGCGATAGTCGGCGCCGAGTTTGTCGATCTCATCCAGCATCATCACCGGATTGTTCACTCCGGCGCGGCGAATCGATTGAATGATGCGGCCGGGCATAGCGCCCACATACGTGCGCCGATGGCCGCGCAACTCTGCTTCGTCGCGAACGCCGCCGAGACTTAAGCGCTCGAATTTTCGTCCCATCGCGCGCGCGATCGAACGGCCCAGCGAAGTCTTGCCGACACCGGGAGCGCCGACAAAACAAAGGATCGGACTCTTCGCGTCCGGGCGCAATTTGATCACCGCGAGAAACTCCAGGATGCGTTCCTTTACATCCTTGATGTCATAGTGATCTTCATCCAAAACTCTCTGTGCTTCGTTCAGGTCAAGAACGTCCGCTGAAGACTGCTTCCAGGGCAACTCGAGAATGAAATCGAGATAGGTGCGGATGACGTGATAATCGGGCGCCATCGACGGAAGTTTTTCCATCCGGCTGAGTTCGCGTTCAGCCTCTTTGCGCACATCGTCGGGCAGATCGGCTTTGGCGAGGCGCTCGCGCAACTGGCCGGCTTCCGCTTCTTCGCCACTCTCGTCCTCGCCCAGCTCTTTCTGAATGGCTTTCATCTGTTGACGCAGCACGTAATCACGTTGTGCCTTGTCCATTTCAGTTTGCGCTTCGCTGGCAATCTTCGAACGCAGCCGAATGATTTCAACTTCGCGGGCCAGAAAATCGTGAGCAAGATGGACCAGGTCGTCGACGCTGTTGGCTTCGAGCATCTGCTGCTCTTTCTCAACGCCAAGACTGAGAATCGACCCCAGAAAATAAGCCAGCCGGACCGGATCGTCCGCGCCCAACACCAGGAGACGAACCTCCGGCGGCACTTGCGGCAGGTAAGCAAGCGCCTGCTGAATCAGCGATTGAACATTGCGCTTAGTGGCTTCGACCTTTTCTTTGTCGCGCAACTCCAGTTCCGGCAACACGCGCACGCGCGCGCGCAGGTGCGGCTCGGTTTGTTCCCAGGCCATTACTTGAATGCGATCGATTCCCTGCACGATCAAGTGCAGAGTGTCTTCGACGCGCTCCATGCGCTTGATCTGGACCAGTGTTCCGACTTCATAGAGATCCTCGGGTTTGGCGTCGCCATCCGAAACCCGTTCCGGCCGCACACTGATGCAGGCGAGCAGTTTCTCTTCTCCGCCCAGCGCGGCTTCGACGGCGGCCATCGATCCGGGGCGGCCCACCGACAACGGCACCATCGTTTCGGGAAACAGCGTCGTGTTCTGCAACGGCAAGACCGGAATCACGAAAGGCACGTCCGGTTTCTTAACAGGCGCGTTCGCTTGGGGTTTGTTGGAGTTTGTTTCTGCCATGACAATAAATGTGCGACTGATCGTTTTATCTTCGCGCGGCTTTCGCTTGTTCTTCGCGCAGCCGCACAATCAAGAGGCCGTCGCGATAATCACGTTCGATTGCGGCATGTTCGATCGAGCGAGG